>NZ_FAOZ01000034.1 GCF_001536285.1 Parafrankia irregularis
CTTCCCCAGATCCAGGCCGGCCGCCCGCAGGTAGATGACCTCGTCCTTGACGTCCTGCCGGCCCAACGCCGCCCCCTTCGACCCGATGACCATCGGTGGACATCGGGTCGCCTGGAGAGACCAGGGAACGGGCGAATCTGACACACGTGCTCCCGGCAGCCGCCAGGGGCGGCTGCCATGGCACAAACCGTAGTCCCGGAACCGGCCTCCATCGCCAGCCTTGCTTCACGAGCTCACCGGCATCACAGAATCACCGGCTTACCAGGCGACCCGGCCCTATTTTTCCCTGCATCCGTGGAGGCCAGCGCAGCGGCCTGGCGACCCTTGCTCGGAATCAGCGGCGGCCACGGAAGTCCGAGGCCCAGGCTTCCGTGGCGGGCTCCTGAATGTTCGTTATGTTCGCTTATATCCGCCCGGCTGCCGATCTCGGTCGGCGCAAATTTGCGCCAGGCTCGGGCCGATCGGGCCGGGGTGGGCCGGTCAGACGGGCGGGCCGGCGGCGAAGACCCGCCCGGTGCCGGTGAGCCTGAGGGTGGCCGAGCCGGTCACCAGCGCCGAGCATCCCCGGCTCAGGGTCATCGGCGCGAGCGCGGTGCCTGAACCGTCCGTTCCGGACACCTCGACCTCGCCGTCCACCGCCAGCAGGATGGACGGATTGGCGAGGCTGACCGGCCCGCCGGTGCAGACGGCCTCCCGCAGCGAGAAGTCATCCACCGGCACCACCCAGGTCCGCAGCAGACCGCCGGGGCCGGTCGTCAGGGTTCGCGGACGCAGCACCGGCGCACCGGTCGGCCGCGGGTCGAGGATGCGCAGGAGCTCGTTGACGTCGATGTGCTTGGGCGTGAGACCACCGCGCAGCACATTGTCCGACGTGGCCATGATCTCGATGCCGACGCCCTGGATGTAGGCGTGCAGCAGTCGGGCGGGCTGGAACAGCCCCTCGCCGGGCTGAAGCGTGACGTCGTTGAGGAGCAGTGCCGCCGCGATGCCGACATCGCCGGGATGGGTCGCGGCGAGCAGCCGCACCAGATCAGCAGCGCGGCGTAGCTCGGCGTCGGCGTCGGCGGGCACCCGCTCGGCGGCGCTCACCACACCGGCCGCGAGGTCGACACCGGCCTGCGCCGGCAGGGTGAGCAGGCTACGCAGCACCTGGGTCGCGCCGCCGGTCGGGTCGGTCGCCAGCGGCGCGAACGCCGCGATCAGACCGGGGTGACCCAGCCCGCGCGCGATCGCCAGCGTGGTGGCCGGAGCGCGGATGCCGGCCAGCGCCCGGAACGGCGTGAGCGCGACGATCAGCTCGGGCTTGTGGTTGCGGTCGCGGTAGCGCCGGCGAGGATCGCCCAGCGCGATGCCGGCGGCCTGGTCCGCGTCGAAGCCGGCGCGGGCCTGGTCGAGGTCGGGATGGACCTGAAGCGACAACGCCTTGTCGGCCGCGAGCACCTTCAGCAGGAAGGGAAGCTCGCCGACCAGGTCCGCCGCGGCACGGCGGGCGCCCAGATCGGCCGCACGCGGCCGCGGGGCGGGCTCCACAACCTCGGCCGGGGCCTGCGGATGAGTGCCCAGCCACAGTTCGGCGACGGGCTCCCCGTCGGCCGGAACACCGAGCAGCTCGGGGATGGCGGTGGTGGAACCCCAGGCATACCGCTGGGACTGACCGAAAAGCTCAAGGACGCGAACCGGGCTGCGGCCTGGTGGCGTACGTACTGTCGGCACCGGCGACGTGCCGGTCGCCGTACCCGTGCCGGTACCTGTGCTGGCGGTGGACATTTCGCCGGTGCCCGTGCTGGCGGTGCTCGTGCTGGCGGTGCTCGTGCTGCCGCTGTCGGTGCCTGCGGCGCTGGTCGGCGCGGTCTCCCCGATGGTCACACGTCTCTCCGTCCCCGCCTCGGCGGTCGTGACTCGGTTCTGGCCTGGAGTCGGGCGAATGTCGCGACAGGCCTATTCCTCGTCGCCCCAGCCGTGACCTTCGGGGTCGATCACTGCTGGGTCGACGTCCATCATCTCAGCCACCTGATGGATGATCGCGTCGAGGACGAGCTCCGCGAGATCCTCGGTGATGAGGGCACGCGCCTCCAGCGGACGCCGGTAGACGACGATCCGCCGGGGCGTGGCGGAACGGCCCTTGCCGCTCGCCGGCTGGTAGGCCGCGAGCGGAACGTTGTCATCGGTGGCCGGGTCGACGGGGGGCACGTCCTCGACCGCGAACTCGACGTCGGCCAGCTCGGCGGACCATCTGTGGTCCAGGTGTTCGACCGCGTCCAGGACGAGGTCGTCGAAGCGTTCACCGCGGGTCGCGTAGGCGGGCACATCGGGCGGGAGCAGCGTGCCACGCATGCCACGGCCGCGGCGGTCACGTCGGCGGCGCGGCGGGACCGGACGCGTGGCCGTGGGAAAGAGCGCCCTGGGCGTGCCGGCAGGTTCGGCCATCGTGACAGAGTAACGCCATTTCTTCCGGACGATCACAGCGACGGTGTGGCCGGGAGGCCGGCGGAGGCCCGCAACCCCCACGTAGGGGTACCCGACCAGGAGCGACACGACGTCAGAAGCCGGTTTTGGTCGAAGTGCGCCCGTAGTTCTGGTGTAATTGTATGCGTGGAGCAACCGAGTGATAAGCGCTGCGTCACAGTGACCTCTGTCGGTGCGCGACACGACGGGCGGTGGTGGCCGTCGTCCGTTCCGGGGTCTACCGTCCGGAACGTGAAGCCTCGGCGCTGCTCCCGCTCGGCCTGTTCCGCGGCCGCGATCGCCACGCTCACCTACGCCTACGCGGAGTCCACCGCCGTACTCGGTCCGCTGTCGCCGTTCGTCGAGCCGCACTCCTACGACCTGTGTGGGGTCCACGCTGATCGGCTGACGGTGCCGCTCGGCTGGGCGGTGGTCCGCCTGGAGGCCGAGCAACAGTCCGGGCCGGAGCGGGCAGCCGACGACCGGGCAGCCGACGACATCGAGGCGCTCGCGGACGCCGTGCGTGACACCACGCCCCGTCGTGGCCCGGAACCGCCCGGCGGCTCTGGGCCCGTGCCGCCTGGCCCGCCCGGTCCGGCCGGTCCGTCGGGTCCGCCCGGGGGGCGTCGCGGCCATCTGCGCGCCGTGCCGAGCCCGTCCTAGGGCCCACGCGCCGTGCCGAGCCCGTTCCAGGGCCCGGCGGTTAGTGCCACAGCGGTAGGGCCGCAGCGGCCCACTTGTCCAAACGCCGTCGGCGCATGATCCTGACCATGCGTCATGCGGTGTCGCCGCGAGCCCGCCACGCCGGGCAAGGCGCTGGAGTTGTTGTCGGCGGGTGCGGATAGGGTCAACCCGGTCGATCGACGCCTGTCAGGAAAGGGTGGTTGCGGGGTGCACGACCTCACACGAATCTTCAAGGCGTACGACGTGCGAGGCGTGGTGCCATCCGAGTTCGACGAGGAGGTGGCCCGGGCCACCGGCGCCGCGTTCGTGCGGCTGCTCGGCGCGGATCGGATCGTCACCGCCCACGACATGCGTGAAAGCTCGGTACCCCTGGCCGCGGCCTTCGCGGACGGTGCCACCAGCCAGGGTGCGGACGTCATCGCCGCCGGCCTCGGGTCGACGGACCTGCTCTACTTCGCCGCCGGCTCGCTCGGCCTGCCCGGTGCGATGTTCACGGCCTCGCACAATCCAGCGAAGTACAACGGCATGAAGCTGTGCCGGGCCGGCGCCGCTCCGATCGGGCAGGAGACGGGCCTGGCGGACATCAGGGCGCTGATCGAGGCGGGCATCCCGGAGCACACCGGCCCGCGCGGCACCGTCACCACCCGGGACCTGCGGGACGACTACGCGCGCCACCTGCGCTCCCTCGTCGACCTGACCGGCATCCGGCCGCTGACGGTGGCCGTGGACGCCGGCAACGGCATGGCGGGGCTGACCGTCCCGTGCGTGCTCGGCGGGCTCGGCCTGACGATCATCCCGATGTACTTCGAGCTCGACGGGAGCTTCCCCAACCACGAGGCGAACCCGATCGAGCCGGAGAACCTGCGTGACCTGCAGGCCAGGGTGCGTGCGACGGGGGCGGACATCGGCCTCGCCTTCGACGGCGACGCCGACCGGTGCTTCGTCGTCGACGAGCGGGGTGAGATCGTCTCCCCGTCGGTCATCACCGCGCTGGTGGCCGAGCGTGAGCTTCGCCGGGAGCCGGGCGCCACCATCATTCACAACGTGATCGTCAGCAGGGCCGTCCCCGAGCTGGTGGCGCAGCGTGGTGGTGTGCCCGTGCGCACCCGGGTGGGTCACTC
Organism: Parafrankia irregularis; assembly: GCF_001536285.1. Taxonomy (NCBI): domain Bacteria; kingdom Bacillati; phylum Actinomycetota; class Actinomycetes; order Frankiales; family Frankiaceae; genus Parafrankia; species Parafrankia irregularis. Next base: position 4,251 of record NZ_FAOZ01000034.1, read on the forward strand.
GTTCATCAAGGCGGAGATGGCCCGAACGGGCGCCGTCTTCGGTGGCGAGCACTCGGGCCACTTCTACTTCCGCGACTTCTGGCGTGCCGACTCCGGCATGCTGGCGGCCCTGCACGTCCTGGCGGCGCTCGGCGAACAGAGCGGCCCGCTGTCCGACCTGCTGGGTGGTTACGCGCGGTATGTCACTTCCGGTGAGATCAACTCCGAGGTGGCTGACGCCGAGCTGGCGATGAGCCTGGTGGCGAAGGCCTACGCGGACCGGGCGATCGACGTCGATCACCTGGACGGGCTCACGGTCTCGCTGGCGGACGGGTCCTGGTTCAACCTGCGGCCGTCGAACACCGAGCCACTTCTGCGCCTGAACGTCGAGGCGCGCGATGATGCGTCCATGTGCCGGCTGCGTGACGACGTTCTCGTCAGCATCCGCGGTGGAAGGGAGAACTCTGCATGAGCCTCGATCCCCTGTTGTTGGAGATCCTCGCCTGCCCGTGCCCCGAGCACGCCGCGCTGCGGGAGGAGACGCTGGACGGTGCTCCGGTGCTCGTCTGCGCGTCCTGCGGGCTGGCTTTCCCGGTTCGGGACGACATTCCGGTCATGCTCCTCGACGAGGCGAAGCCCTTCCCGGCCGCGGCCGGATCCTCGTCCTGATCGGCGTCGTGCGGCCCGGGTGAACCTTGACGAGTCCCTTCTGGACGACGCGGGCCGTCTCGAGGCCGCTGATGCGCTGAGCCTGCTTCCGCACACCGCCTCGGCCGCGCGGCAGGTCCGCGAAAGCTGGCGGTTGGCGCAGGAGGCCGGCGTGGCCGCGCTCAGCGCGGACGGCCGGCCACGCGCGATCGTGGTGACCGGGGTCGGTGCCTCCGGTCTGGCTGCCGATGTGCTGGACGCGGTCGTGGGCACGGCCGCCCCGGTGCCGGTGATCACCCATCGCAGGCATGGGCTCCCGGGCTGGGTCGGCGTCGCCGATGTGGTCCTTGGTGTCTCCGCGTCGGGCACCTCGGCGGAGACCTGCTCGGCCGTCGAGGAGGCGCTGCGGCGTGGCTGCCGGCTGGCCGTGGTCTGCCCGCCGGACACCCCGCTGGCTCATCTCGCGGGCCTCGCCCGCGCGCCGTTCGTGGCGTTGCCGACGGCGCGGCCCGCCCAGGCGGATCTGTGGTCGCTGGCCGTTCCGCTGCTCGCCGTCGCCGCGGCGCTCGGCCTGCTGCGCGACGGCGGCGCCTCGGTCGAGGCCGCCGCGGTGCGTCTGGAGGAGACGGCGATCCGGTGCCGTCCGGCCAGCGAGTCGTTCGTCAATCCGGCGAAGACGCTGGCGCTGGAGCTGGCCGGGTCGCTGCCGCTGTGGTGGGGGACCACCCGGCTCGCCGAGGTCGCGGCCCTGCGGGCGGCTGCGATGCTCGCCGTGAACGCCTGGTACCCGGCGCTGGTCGGTGCCCTGCCGCATCCGGCCTACGAGCAGGCGGCCCTGCTGGGTGGGGCGTTCGGCTCGGGCGCGGGCGGTGGCGCCGACGACGACCTGGATGACTTCTTCCGTGACCGGGTCGACGACGAGGCCCGTACCCGCCTGCGCCTGCTCGTCCTGCGGGACAGCGCGGGCGAGCATCCCGACGTCGGCCAGGCTGCCGAGCGTGCCGTGGCACTGGCGCAGCAGCGCGGCATCGGGGTGACCGAGTTCCGGCTGGACGGCGCGACGCCGCTGGAGCGGTTCGCGTCGATCGTAGGGCTGATCGACTTCGCCGCCGTCTATCTCGGGCTCGGGCTTGGGGTGGACCCGGCGGCCGCTCCCCGCCTGCGACCGTTGGACAGCACCACTCGCTGACCGCTGCGGCGTCGCCGGGCTGTGGCTCCCGCCGTTCATGGCATATGCCGAACCGGGTCGTCCGGCCCCGAGTTTTTCGTGAGTTCGTGAGGCGGATTTCCTGCGCGACCGTAGGGATCCGTGCCGAAATCCACGCGGTGCGGACGCCCGATCCCCACGGCCGACTGGCCGAGGGCTCAGTTACCACCGAGCCCTCGGCCAGTCACGGGAATGCCTCTCCCGGGAGCGGTGCCGGCGGCTATCGGCGCGGTCCGGTGCCACCACCGGCACCGGATTGCTGGCCGCCGCCGTTCTGTTGGCTGCCACTCCCCGAGCTCTGCTGGCCGGTCTGGCCGGAGGTGGCCGCTCTCGGGGTCTGGGTGCTGGTCAGGCCGGGAATCTGGATGCCCTGCAGCAGGTCCTCCGCGCTCGGCAGGGTGGGGGTCGCCGGGGCCGGCACTGTGTTCATCAGACGGCCGCCCTTCGTGCCCCTGGCGGTTTTCGGGTCCGCCGCCGGCAGTGCCACGACGGGCTGGTCCTTCAACGCCGCCTTCATCGTGCGGCCCCAGATGAGTGCCGGCAGGTCACCGCCGTACACGTGGCCCCAGTTCCGCCCGTCGGCGAAGACGTTGGTCAGGGGGTTGCCGACCGCCCCGTTGGGGTCACCGACCGCCACCGCCGCCGCGATCTGCGGGGTGTAGCCGACGAACCAGGCGCTGGAGAAGCCGTCGTTGGTTCCCGTCTTGCCGGCCGCGGGGTGGTCGAAGCGAGCCTTGGTGCCGGTGCCCTGGGTGAGGACACCCGCCAGGATGCTGGTCACCGTGTCGGCCACGCCCTCGTCGAGGACACGCTCGCACTTCGGGCTGTTGCCGACGTCGATCTGCTGGCCGGCGGAGTCGACCACCGAGCTGGCGAACCGGGGCTCACATCGGACGCCGCCTGCGGCGAGCGTGGAGTAGGCGACGGCCATGTCCAACGGGGTCACATACTCGCCACCGATGGTCACGTCGCCCTTGGTGGCGGGGATGTTGGCGAGGTGGGCGGGGTCGACGCCGAGCCGGGTGGCCATCTCGACCACCGCCGGCACCCCGATCTCCTCTTCGAGCTGGATGAAGTAGGTGTTGACCGAGTCCCAGGTCGCGTCGTCCATACGGTAGACGCCGGCCTCGGCGGGGTCGGCGTTCTGGAAGCCCTTGGCGCAGTCGCCCTTGCCGCGGTCGAGGGGGAAGGCGTCGGTCTCGTAACAGGCCGGTGAGTAGTAGGCCGTGTTCACCCCGTACCCCTGCTCCAGGGCCGCCGCGAGGGTGAATGTCTTGAAGGTCGAGCCGGGCTGGAAGGCAGGCTTGACCTTCGCTGAGGAAGCCGGCAGCGGAATCACCGTCTGGTTGGCGGCGACATCGTGACCGTAGGTGCGGTTGACCGCCATGGCGAGGATCGCCCCGGTCCCGGGCTGGATGACCACCTCGGTGGCGGATACCCGGTTGTCCCGGGGAATGGTCGCGTCGACCACGGTCTGTGCCGCCTGCTGCACCTGCGTGTTGAGGGTGGTCTGGATGGTCAGGCCACCCTCGTAGATGCGGCGGTTCCGTTCTTCCAGGGTGTCGCCCAATGCCTTGTTGTTCTGCAGTTGGGTACGGATGTAATCGCAGAAGAACGGCGCGCTGGACGTCTCACAGGAGTCCTGTGTGGTGGGCCGCTCCTTGATGACGTCGATCGGCATCTGCTTCGCCGCGTCGGCCTGCGTCTGGCTGATGTAGTGCTCGTCCGCCATCCGGGTCAGCACGGTGTTGCGCCGTTCGAGGGCCGCCTCCGAGTGGTTCACCGGGTCGTAGCTGGAGGGGCTCTGCACCAGGCCGGCGAGCAGAGCCGCCTGGTCCAGGGTGACGTCCTTGATCGAGACGCCGAAGTAGTGCTCGGCGGCGGTGCCCACTCCGTACGCGCCGTCACCGAAGTAGGCGATGTTCAGGTACCGCTCGAGGATCTCGTCCTTGGAGAACCGCTTCTCGATCTCGACGGCGTAACGCAGCTCGCGCAGTTTGCGGTCCAGCGAGTCGCCGGCGACGGCCTCTCGATCCTCGTCGGTCGTCGCGTCCTGGAGCAGGACGTTCTTCACGTACTGCTGGGTCAGGGTCGAGCCGCCCTGGGTGGTGGTGCCGGCCTCGCTGTTGCGTGCGGCGGCCCGCAGGACGCCCTGCGGGTCCACCCCGTGGTGCTGGTAGAAGCGGGCGTCCTCGATCGAGACGATCGCCTCACGCATGATCTTCGGGATGTCGGCGCCATCCACGACCTCGCGGTCCTCGGCGCCCCTGAGGGTCGCGATGAGGCTTCCGTCCGAGGCCAGGATCTTGGAGCTCTGTGGGAGCGGGGGAGTCACGAGGTCCGACGGCAGCGCCAGGAAGTGGTCGGCCGAGGCCTTCGCGAACAGCCCGACCGCGCTCAGAAGGGGCAGCACGAGCAGGCCGACGGTGACGCCCATCGCGGTCACGACGAGGCCGATGCGGGTGAGCTGGCGGCGGCGGTTGACGGGACGGACCAGGCCGACGGTCGGCGGGCCGAACGGAAGATCGTCGGGGGTACGGCCGATCTCGTCGGGGGCCCCGCCGTCGCCGCTGTGACCGGAGCCGTTGCCTCCGGAGCCGCTGCGACCGGAGCCGTTGCCTCCGGAGCCGCTGCGACCGGAGCCGCGGCCGCCGAAGCCGTTGCCACCGGAGCCGTTGCGACTGGAGCGGTTGCCGCCGCGCGCCGAACCGGACGAAACCCGGCGGCGGGCGGGAAGCGTCGCCAACCGGCCGGCCTGACCCCGCAACCGCCCGGCGGGTGTGCCGCCGTGCTCTCTCGAGTCGCCCTCGGACGCGGCGTCACCGCGAACCGGGGATGCCGACTCCCGTCCCTGCGCCGTCGTTGTCACCCCCAACGTCCGGTCCGGCCAGGTGGGCCGGAACTCGTTCTGGCGGACCCGCCAAGCATGCTTGACACCGCGCCGCGCCGCTCACCCGGGCCCTGGGAAGGTCATCAGGTGCGGGCTCCGGCGCGTGGCCCGGGGGCGCAAGATCCGAATTGTCGCGATCACCCCGGAGGATCCCATCGGGTCAGACGCTAGACGACGCCAGTCAGTTCCGGCCAGCCGGCCCGGTCACATATCACGCTCTGCCGGGACTACCCGGGGTATCGCGGCCCGGGGTATCGCGGCGGGCGGGCCGCGGTTGTGATGATCATGCGTTGGTAGGCGCGGCGGGTGCGCTCGGCGAGCACTGCGGACAGCACGGCCCATTCGGGCGTTCCCGGGGGCGGGGGTGGGGTGACGGCCGCGAGGACCTCGGCCAGCAGCTCGCCGCCCATGCGTGTCCGGGCGTCGTCCGAGAGCTGGTTCGCGCGGTCCAGGAACCGCCGGGTCCGCGCCGCCAGGTCATCGTCGACGCCGGTCAGGTCCAGCAGGGCCGCCCAGCCGGCCAGCGGCGGGGGAACCACGGGTGGCACGCTGACCGTGCGCGGCACCCGCACCTGCAGAACGATGGTGCCGGCGACGAGGTCGCCCAGCCGCTTGGACCTTCGTGAGACGGTCATGCTGATGATCGCGGGTACGGCGGCCAGCACCCCGGGGCGTTCCGCGACGACTCCGATCAGCCCCCTGACCAGCGCGTGGCGGAATCGGATCGGCCCACCGTCGTCGCGGACGACCCGCAGGCCCAGCGTCATCTTGCCGAGGGTGCGTCCGCGCAGGAGCGTCTCGCAGGCCACCGGGTAGCCGAGCATCGTGACCACGTAGACGGCCAAGACCAGGGCCGTCAGCATGGCCTCGTCGTCCGGCCCCACGACCTCGAGCGTTCCGATGACGATGGCGATCTGGGCGACGGTCTGGATGGCCAGATCGACCATCCCGGCGATCATGCGGGAGCCGAGCCGTGCCACGCGCAGGTCGATGGGTACGGCCTCGCCCGTGACCAGCTGGTTCGTTTCCAGGCCGAGCCCGCTCACGGGCGGCTTCCGGGGTCCGCGGGCCGCTGATCGGTCATCTGTACCCCGCTCGTGTTTCGTGCCCGGCACGCAGTGCCATAGGCCGGTCTGGAAGAGTAAGAGTAGCCATGGACCTCGATGCGTATGTCGCCGTCCACCGTCCCGAGTGGGTCCGGTTGGGCCAGCTTGTCGACCGTGCCGCGCGCCCCCGGCGGATGTCGATCGGCGAGCTGGACGAGCTGGTCGATCTGTACCAGCGCGCGGCCACCCACCTGTCGGTGATCCGTGATCGTTCCCATGACCCGCGCCTCGTCGAGGATCTGGCGAGTCTGGTCATCCGGGCGCGGGCCGCGGTCGTCGGCGCCCCGGATGTCGGCTGGCACGTCCCCGCCAGGTACTTCGCGGTGACCTTCCCGGCGGCGGTCTACGCACGCTGGCGCTGGGTGGTCGGGGTGACGCTGGGCTCGCTGCTGCTCGCGCTGGCCAGCGCGCTGTGGATTCTGAACGACGCGCAGGCCCGCGCCAGGGTCATCCCGCCCGACGAGGTGACGGCCCTGTGCCGGCATGATTTCGCGGCCTATTACTCGGAGCACCCGGCGTCGTCCTTCGCCAGCCTCGTCTGGACCAACAACGCCTGGGTGTCCGCGCAGGCGGTGGCGCTCGGAGTGCTGCTCGCCGTGCCCACGCTGCTGGTCCTGGGGCTGAACGCGCTGAACCTCGGCATCATGGGCGGCTACATGGGCAGCTGCGGCGAGGGCGGCCAGTTCTTCTCGCTGATCCTCCCGCACGGTCTGCTGGAACTCACCGTGGTCTTCGTCGCCGGCGCGGTGGGCCTGCGGCTGGGGTGGGCGATCATCGCTCCGGGAGTGCGCCGCCGCTCCGAGGCACTGGCCGCCGAGGGGCGCGCCGCCGTCGGGATCGTGCTCGGGATGGCGGTAGTGCTCGCGGTGTCCGGGGTGATCGAGGCGTTCGTGACTCCGTCCTCGCTGCCGACCTTTGTCCGCATCGGTATCGGCGTCGTGGCCTGGGCCGGGTTCGTCGCCTACGTGTGGATCTACGGCCGCCGGGCCACCGCGGCCGGCGAGAGCGGTGATCTGGACGCGGCCCTCGCGCAGGACCTCGCGCCAGTCGAAGCCTGACCGGGACGGAGCTCCGAGCTCAGGGCCGGCGTTCAGGGCTGGAGTTCAGAGCCGACCGTGGGCCTTCAGCGTGAGGTAGGTGTCGGTGACCGCCGTCGCGTACTGGGCTGGCGCGACGTCGACGACCTCGACCCCGCGTTGGCGCAGCACGGCCGTCAGTTCACGCCTGCGCAGCAGGGCCTGTTCCGCGGCCGCCGCGGCGTAGACCTGCGTGACGTCGCCATGCCCGGCGGCGAGCTCGTCCAGCCGGGGGTCGCGCAGGGCGGCCACCAGCACGGTGTGCCGGGAGATGAGCGTGGGCAGTGCCGGCAGCAGGCTCTCCTCGATCACCGCCGGCACCAGGTCCGTGAAGATCACAACAAGGGCCCGGCGGGACGCCGCCCGCAGCACCGTGGTGGCCATCACCTCGTGGTCGGCTTCGACCAGCGCCGGCTCGAGGGTCGCCATCGCCTCGCTCATCCGGGCCAGCAGGCCCTGGTCACGTGCGTGCGCGACGGTCAGCCGCGCGGTGCTGTCGTACGCGGTCAGGCCCACCCGGTCACCGGCCCGCAGCGCCACCGCCGTGAGCAGCAGCGCGGCGTCCATCGCGTGGTCGAGGCGGGGGACGTCGCCGACGCGACCGGCCGAGGTCCGGCCCGAGTCCAGCACGCAGATGACGCGCCGGTCCCGTTCCGGGCGGTAGGTACGGACGACCACCGAGCCGTGGTGGCGGGCGGTGGCGCGCCAGTCGATCGTCCGCACGTCGTCGCCCACGACGTACTCACGCAGGCTGTCGAACTCCGAGCCGGCGCCGCCGCCGCGCAGCGCGACCTCGCCCTCCACCTCGCGCAGCCGCGCCAGCGCGGCCGGCAGGTGCCGGCGGGAGAGGAACGGCGGCAGCACCCGCAGCCGCCAGGGCGCGTGGTGGCGGCCCTGCCGGCCGGCGAGCCCCATCGGGCCGAGTGACCGCACCGTGATCCGGACGGGCTCCCGGTCTCCACGCCGGGTCGGGCGCAACGTCGTCTCCAGGAAACGCCGCTCACCCGCGGGCACCGTGACGGTGTGCACGCGGGGCTGGGCACCGGCCGACGGCACCCACGAATCCCTGACCCGCGCCCGCAGCGTCCGACGTCCACCGTTGGCGACGGTCAGCGTGAGGGTCACCGGCTGCCCGAGCCGGGCCGACGTGGGGCCCGACCGGCTGAACGCACACAGACGCACCCGGGCCGCCAGCCCCAGGTCGACGGCGACCAGCAGGAGGATCAGAAGGTTCACGAGCACGAAGGCCAGGCCGGGGTCGGGGGAGAGGCCCACCACGACGATGCCCAGCGCGACCAGCGCGACGGTACGGCCGGTGACAGCCACGGTCGGCCGCTACCGGGGAACGGGCACGACGGCGAGCACCTGGTCGAGCACGATGTCGGCGGTCACACCATCCTGCTCGGCCTCCGGGCGGAGGCTGATGCGATGGCGCAAGGTGGATCGGGCCAGCGCCTTGACATCGTCCGGCGTCGCGTAGCCGCGCCCGGACAGCCAGGCCCAGGCGCGGGTGGTGGCCAGCAACGCCGTCGCGCCACGCGGGGAGACCCCGAGCTGGACGGCCGGCGCCGACCGGGTGGCCCGCGCGATGTCCACGATGTAGCCGAGAACCTCGCGCTGGATCTGCACCCGGGCCGCCGCGGCCTGCGCCGCCGCGAGATCGGCCGGGCCCGCCACCGGCCGGACCCCGGCCGCCGCCAGGTTCCCCGGGTCGAAGCCCTCCGCGTGGTGAGCCAGGATGCGCACCTCGTCCTCGCGTGGCGGGAGCGGCAGCGTGACCTTCACCAGGAAACGGTCGAGCTGCGCCTCCGGCAGCGGGTAGGTGCCTTCGTGCTCGATCGGGTTCTGGGTGGCGAGGACGGCGAACGGCGACGGCAGCCGGCGCGCCTGCCCATCCACGGTGACCTGCCGTTCCTCCATGACCTCGAGCAGTGCGGCCTGCGTCTTCGGTGGGGTCCGGTTGATCTCGTCGGCGAGCAGCAGGTTCGTGAAGACCGGGCCCTGGCGGAAGGTGAACTCGCTGGTCCGGTTGTCGTACACCAGCGAGCCGGTGACGTCGCCGGGCATGAGGTCCGGGGTGAACTGCAGGCGCTTGGTGTCGAGGGACAGCGCCGCCGCCAGCGTCCGGACGAGCAGGGTCTTCGCCACGCCCGGCACCCCCTCGAGCAGGACGTGGCCGCGGCACAGCAGCGCGACCACCAGCCCGCTGACCGCGGCCTCCTGGCCTACGACCGCCTTCGCGACCTCGTTGCGCAGCGCCATCAGAGACTGCCGGGCGGTCTCGGCGTCGGGCGGAGGAGGCGTCCGGGGCGTCGGCGACGGTGAGCGCAGCGTCTCCGAGCCCATGGACTGCGGCCCGGAGGCTACTGGCACTGCCGTCTGCGGGGACGACTCGGTCGGAGCCGCACCGGAGTTCGGGGACGTCACCTTCTGCCCACCTGTCGATCGAGTTCGTGTAGTTCGCCGGCCAGCCGGACGAGCGTGATGTCGCTGTCGGTCGCGGGTGCGGCCTCCGCACTGGTTGCCGCACCGGCCACCGTGCCCGTGGGACCGGTGTGCTGGCCAGTGCCGTGTGGAGATGGTGCGGCCCCTCCACCGGGGATGTGCTGGTGGCCCCCAGGGGCCCCGGACGGATGGCCCGTGGGTGCTATGTCCGAACCGTACAGGAGTGATCGGATCTCTACGGGTGACCGACCGGTCTGCTCCGCGACCGCGGCCACCAGCACGGTCGGCTCCGGTTCGTGCGGGGGCCGCGCGGGGCCGGCGGGGGCGCCGTGCTGGATGCCCAGCCGGTCCGCGAGCCGGACCCGCAGGCCCGCCCGCAGCGCCGCGGCGGCCCCTTCGCGGGCACGCGCGGCGGCGTAGAGGCGGCCGCGGCCCTCGACGGTTTCCGCGGAACGCACCACCACCGGCAGCGGCTCGGTGACGGGCGGCCCCAGGCGCCGCCCTCGCCACAGGGCGAAGACGGCCAGCGCGACGAGGGCCTGCAGGAAGCCGACCCAGAACCCGTCCGGCAGCAGGTCGGCCAGGCTCTGCCCGCCGACCGCGCCCTCGCTCGCGACGGCCGGCGTCACCCAGTCCAGCTGGGTGTGCCGGGCCAGCAGCCCGAGGGCCAGCGCGGCGTTCCCGGACTCGTCCAGCACGCCGTTGGTGACGAAGTCGCCGCTGCCCAGGAGAACCAGCCGGCCGCTGGTCTGTTCGGTGAGCCCTGGCCCGGTCGGGGTGAGGACGGCGAGGCGGGCGGCGTCGGGGAAGCCATAGCAGAGCTCCAGCTCGATGCCGTTGCCAGACCAGCCCTCATGACCCGATCGGAGGATGTCGTCCGCCCGGGTGAACCGGACGTCGGCCCCGATCGTCGTCGTGCCGGCCACCGTCGCCTCCGGCAGCCCGCACCGCGGCTGGACCTGTCCGTCGGCGAACGCCTCCGCCGGGACAGCCATGACCGGCATCTCCAGCGCCGCCACGGCGGCCTCCGACGGCGCGACGAGCACGACGTCCGAGCCGGTGTCGGCCAGGCTGACGAGAGCCTGGAGATCGGCCGGGGACAGCAGGTCCGGGTCGGTCACGACGACCGTGCGCGACCCGTCGGAGCCCGCGGAGCGCCGCCCCCCGGCAGCTGGACCGGTATCCGTCAGATCCGCGGGGACCGACTGCCGCGCCGAGACGGTGACGCCCCGCTCGCGCAGGATCTCCGCGACGGCCAGAGTTCCGTGCGGGCCCGGGGAGCCGATGTCGAGGTACCGGTCACCGCTGGGCCGGCTCGCCACGGCCGCGAGCACCGCGTACACGGTCACAACCGCGGCCAGGACCGCCGCCAGCCGTAAGGCGGCACGCACCGTCGTGGCCCCCGGGCCGCTGCGGACATGGGTCGGCGAGCCCACACCCCGCCGCCGGCCGGTCGGGGCCGCCGGTCGGGCCGGGCCCGGTGCCGGGGGCCGCGGTGGGCTGGCCGGTGGCGCGGTCATGCCCGGACCGGCGGGGCGTCGTCGGGGGCACGATCCCGGCCGATGGATCCGCGGATGCGCCCGAGGTTCTCGTCCGCGCGCACGACCACCTCGTAGGCCTCCAGGTTCGCCGGCCTGCCGCCGTACCAGATCTCGCTGAACACCTCGACCGCGACAGCCAGTGCCGCGATCGGGTCGGACGGCCCCCCGCCCGTGGTCTCGCCGGCCAGCGGCCGGACTGCGGACGGGCCGGCCACGGTTCGCAGATCGCTGATCAGCTCGTTCGCGGTGCGCCCGGGCCTCGGATCGAGAACGCCGCGTTCCTCCAGCATCCGGGCGATGGCGCGCAGCCGGGACCGAACAGCCTCCGCGTGGTCCCCCCGCTCGGCCTGGGTGCGCGACAGCGCCCGCAGCTGCGCCGCGGTGAGCGGACCGGGCGACGTGGCCTCGTCGAGCTGGAGCCGGGCGGAGCGCCGGACCGGGCCCAGCCACACACGGAGCACCACAACGAGCGCGACCAGGGCGATGACCAGCGCGAGGACGCCGAGGCCCTGGAAACCGCCGAGGCCGGAGTCCGGATCCGGGGTGAGCCAGTTCCACAGGTCGGCCAGCCGGTCGTTGATCCAGTCGATCGTCCGGCTGAACCAGCCGCGCTCGTCATCCCGGTAGATGCTCCTGGACAGCTCCCGGTGGGCCTCCTCGCGGGCGCCGTCCCTGGTGACCGGCCCACCCGGAAGGCCGCCGGACGACGCGGCCGCGGTCGTCAGGTGGACGCCCGGGCGGGCAATGGTCATGATCCGGTGCTGCGTTGCCGAGCCGCCTCGGCGAGCGTCACGTCCAGCCCCTCCTTGCGGATGCGCTGATCTATGTAGAGCAGGACGGCGGTGCCGGAGAAGATCGGGGTGGCGATGGTCGTTCCGATCAGTGTTCCGATCGCGTTGACGATGTGGCCGGCGACGGTCAGGTCGGTCAGCGTCGAGTCGGCGAGGGAGTCGGACGAATCCAGGATGACGGTGGTGATGACACTGACGATCATCATCAGGATGCCGCCGACGAGGCCGGCGAGCAGCCCGATGCCGAACACCCGCCACCAGGCCCCGCGGACGAGGTCGCGCGAGCGTCGCAGCGCCCCTCGCACGGTCTGCCCTTCCAGGACGTAGGCCGGGGAGGCGAGGCTCAGAAAGACGGCGACCACGATCGCGCCGACTACAAGCGCTATGAGCCCCAGGGCGGACAGCAGCATCACGGCGATGCTCAACACGACCAGGCCGCCCAGTCGCGGTGCGGCTCGCCTGATCGCCGCGCCGGCCGAGATCCGTGAACCGAGCGCCGCCTCGCTCACCACCACGGCGAGCACGCCGGAGAGGAAGATCCCCAACGCGGTGGTCAGCATGAAGATCAGCGTTTCGAGGACGATCGACGCCCCGGTCGAGGAGTCCTCGCCGGCGATCATGATGATCGTGATCACGATCTCGACCACCGCGGACACACCGAGAGTCAGCCCCAGCGTCGCGCCCGGGTTCGCGCGGATCGTGGAGAAGATCCCGTCGAGGATCTCGCCGACCGACAACGGGCGCAGCGGGATCACCCCCGGCTTGGGTGCGATCGGCGGCCGGCCCCATGGGCCGGGGCCCCAGCCCGGGGGAGGCTGGCCCGGCGCCTGCCCGGGCCAGGGCTGCTGCCCGCCGGACGGATCCCAACCGCCGGGTGAGCCCCAACCGCCGGGTGAGCCCCAGCCGCCCGGCGGCTGCCCGGGAGCCTGCCAGCCGCCCGGGGCGCCCCCGTCGCCGCCGGCTGACGGCGGACTCCAGGATCCGGGAACTGGTGCGCCCCAGGAACCGGGGGATGCCGGCCCGGCCGGTCCGGGCTCATCGGGAGGGGTCTGACCGGCCCCGTCCGCCATCGTGGTCTCCCTGTGCTCGTGCCGTGCCGTGCGGCTTCTGCCGACTGGCGTACTCGGCACCGCACATCGTCGCAGATTGGCTACGTCCACAACGCGATCGGGCGGTCGACGACGACCGTGAACCGTTGATGTTCGTCTGGGGTTCATGGTCGCGGTTGGGTGTCCGGATCGAGACCGGGCGGGTCTGTGCACAGAAGCGCACTGCGTTTGTCGTTGTCCACAGAGCGGCCCACGGCGGGCGTGGCGCGGTGGGCGCGATTCATGCTCGTTTCGTGACCACATCTCCCGTCCGCCGCGAAGCGCCAGGCCAACACCGCGAAGCAGTAGGCCTGCCGCGTCTGCGTGAGGCGCTGGCGATTCTCGCGGATCTCGTCCTGCCCCGGGCCTGTGCCGGCTGCGGGCTGCCGGGGTACGCGGCCTGCGCCCGGTGCGTCGCCGCGCTGGCGGGTCCTCTGGTTCTCGCCGCTCCGGGTCCCACGGCCAGCCCGGGGCGGCGAGGTCACATCGCTGGTGCCTCGTCGTCGCCGTTCCGCACCGTCGCCGCGGCTCGCTTCGAGGGGTCGGCCCGGGCGCTGCTGATCGCCTACAAGGAGCGGGGGCGCGTCGACCTGGCCCGGGTTCTGGGCGGCGCGCTCGCGCGGGCCGTGGCGGTGGCCGGCCGCGATCTGGACCGGCGGCCGCGGGCTGATGTGGTGCTGGTGCCGGTCCCCACGACCGCGGCGGCCCGGCGCAGGCGCGGGCTCGATCATGTCGCTCGTCTCGCGGCGGTCGCGGCCAGGGTGATGACCCGGTCGGGCACGCGGGCTCGGGTAAGCGGCGCGCTGCGTGTCCTGCGGGCCGGTGCGGACCAGGCCGACCTCGGTGCGGCGGATCGGCGTCGCAACCGCTCGGGTGCCTTCACCGCGCACCCGGGGGTCCGGCCGCCGTGTCGGCGCGAGATCGTGATCGTGGTCGACGACATCATCACCACCGGCGCGACGGCCGCGGAGGCGATCCGTGCGCTGCGGGCAGGGGGCTGGGCGCCGTCCGGTGCGGCCGCGATCGCGGCGACACCACTGCGGAGCGCGAGTGCGCCGACGCGACGCGCCACCCTTCGGGATTGCCCGCCGTACTCCGGCTGAAGGAGGAAACTGGGTGCACGCGCTCCGCTCCCGGAGCCGACGGCGTGAGCTTATGGCGAACGCCGCACCGCAGCGCAGATGCGGTCATCCGGGGTGAGGGCACCGTGGCACACCTGCCACCGCGGCGGATGTGGCCCACGGCCCCCGCCCTGCCTGCCGTCGAAGGCTGCCGGGCCGGGGTAGGAGCGTGGCGAGGCGGGTGTCGCTGACCGCGTCCAGAGACGCTGCGGCGCGTTCAGGGGCTCCGTAGGCCGGGCCGGAATCTCCCGATTTCGGCAGGTCGGTTCCGGCATGGATCCGCCCGATGTGGGGAAGGAGCCGAGCGTGGCGGGTCGGTGGAAATCGCGCCGATGCCGTGGTCACCGGGCAGAGCGTCAGGTGCTCTCACGAAGGGAGACGTCTCGCGGCGCCACTGTCACAAGCCGGCACCAACGAGCCTTTTCCGAAGTCGACTCGGGCTCGCGGCACCCCTGAGACCGCGGGCCGTGCGGTGGAAAAGGCTCGATGACTGACACCAGGAACGTTGACAACCTTCGGTGGGATCCCCCGGCGTGGGTCGACATTTGGATCCGCTCCGGAAGACCACCGAGGCAACCGACTCGCTGGCCGTGCTGATCGAAGGTGGATCGGCCGGCCGGGCCAGGTGAACGGGAGGTGGATCGCGTGGACATCGTGGTCAAGGGCAGGCACACCGCGGTTCCGGAACGGTTCCGCAGGCATGTCCAGGCCAAGCTCGCCAAGCTTGAGCGGCTCGATTCCAGAGTGATGCGGGTGGACGTCGAACACTCGAAGGAGACCAATCCTCGACTGTCCGGCATGTCCGACCGTGTCGAGCTGACCGTCTATTCACGCGGCCCGGTCATCCGTGCGGAGGCTTCCGCGGGCGACCCGTACGCGGCTCTCGATCGCGCCGCGGCCAAGCTCGCCGAACGCCTGCGGCGTGCTGCCGACCGGAGGGTCCGCCACCACGCCAACCATGCCGGCGCGAACCATCCTGGGCCCGGCCGGGCGGGAGCACTGCAGGCCGACCTGGTCCTGCAGAGCACGGGCGAGCCGGCCTCCAACGGGGCCGCCAAGGTGGCCAGGGGCGTGTTGCACGGTGTTCCGGGCGGGGAGTCCACCGCCGCCGCAGCGGGCAGCGGGCGTGCCGACAGCGACCGTTGGTCGGATGCCGAGAGCGGCCACGAATCGGACTACTCACCGATGGTGGTACGGGAGAAGACCCACGCTGCCGCGCCCATGACTCTCGACGACGCGCTGTCCAACATGGAACTCGTCGGCCACGACTTCTACCTGTTCCTCGACGCGAACAGCGGTCTGCCCAGCGTCGTGTACCGCAGGTGCGGATACGACTACGGCGTCATCCGGCTCGCGGGCTCGGCGGGCCAGAACGGCTCGGGCGACATGAACGGGTCGCGAGAACGCGCGGCGGCGGTCATTTCCGCCGTGTGAGGGTCGATCCCCCCGGCCGACGTGGGACCATTTGCCTCGGGTGTCGGACTCCCGGCATCGGTGCACACGGCGGGTTCCGTGGGGCGTGCCTGCGACGAGGGGTCGTCGCAGGCACGCCCCACCGGGGCGGTTCCAGGGGAGGTCGGAGATGACGGTGGACGAGCGGCGTTCCGAGGAGGCGCTGCGGACGCCATCGGAGGCGAATCCCATCCGGGTGCTGATCGTTGACGACCACGCGTTGTTCCGCCGCGGCCTGGAGATGGTCCTGGCACAGGAGGTCGACATCGAGGTCGTCGGTGAGGCGGCCGACGGCTCGGAAGCGGTCACCATGGCGGCCGAGATGGCGCCGGACATCGTCCTCATGGACGTTCGCATGCCGCGCCGCGGCGGGATCGACGCCACGAGCGCGATCAAGGAGAAGGTGCCGAGCGCGAAGATCGTCATGTTGACGATCAGCGATGAGGAGGCCGACCTCTTCGACGCGATCAAGGCGGGTGCCATGGGCTATCTGCTCAAGGAGATCTCGATCGACGAGGTGGCCGCGGACATTCGCGCGGTCTACAACGGCCAGAGCCTCATCAGCCCGTCCATGGCGTCCAAGCTGCTCAGCGAGTTCGCCGCGATGATCAAGACGAAGGACGACCGCCCTCAGCTCCCGACTCCGCGCCTGACCGACCGGGAGATGGAGGTCCTCCGGCTGGTGGCCAAGGGGCTGAACAACCGCGACATCGCCAAGCAGCTCTACATCAGCGAGAACACTGTCAAGAACCACATCCGCAACATCCTGGAGAAGCTGCAGCTGCACTCCCGGATGGAGGCCGTGGTCTACGCGGTTCGGGAGAAGCTGCTCGAAATCACCTGACAGGCTGGACGCGCCCTGGCCACCCGGGCATCGGGCCTGGCCTTCGGCGTCGGAGGCGCCATGGCGCCTCCGGCGGCCGCTTTCGGTTCCCGGCAGGCCCAGGGGGCGCCTGCGGGCTGTTCAGGCGGGCGGATCTGTCGCCAGGCGTGAGCCGACCCAGCAGTCGTGCCGGGCGCCGTCGCCGAGAACGATGGCGTGGCGCAGGGTGCCGTCCAGGGAGAAGCCCAGCTTCTGGGCGACCCGCAGGGACCCGTGGTTGCCCACCGCGGCCCGCCACTCGACCCGCTCCAGCCCGAGCGCCCCGAATCCCCAACGCAGCAACGCGGCGGCGGCGCGGGTCGTGACCCCCTGGCCACGCGCCTCGGGGACGCACCAGAAGGCGATCTCGGCGTCACCCTCGTCGGTCATGCTCTGCAGGGAGACGGAGGCCAGCAGCGCCTCCGTGGTGGCGTCGACGACCGCGAGTGGCGTGCTGGTGGCCGCGGCCCAGGCCGCCCTGGCCTGCCGGCCGACGAAGTCCTCGGCGTGCTCCCGCGTGTACGGCGCGGGGACCTGTGTCCACCGCTGGATCTCCGGGTCCTGGCAGGCGCTGAACATCGCGCCCGCGTCGGTCGTTCGCCAGGGGCGCAGATGGAGTGCTCCCGCCGTGATCTCGACCGGTTCCAGCGGCGGCCGGGCTGGGAGCGGCACCGCCCCGTGCCGATCGGGCCTGATGTCGGGACGCATACCGTCACGATGCCAGCGTCTGACGTGGCCGTGTCAGGCGGGCGTGTCGGCGTCGACAGGACGTGTCGGCGTCGACAGGGCGTGTCGGCATCGGCCGGGCAGGTTGATGCACGACTGGCCGTGTTGGTGGCGGGTGGGCGTGTTGTCCGCCGCCGGTGTCGCCGGCGGGCACCGGCACCACCCCACAGTCGTTGGACATGTCGGTGGGAGAGGGCCGAACGAGGCTGTCCGGGCATGCCGATGTGTCCCGGTGAACCCACCGCGTCGCCAGTGGTCCGAGCTGGGGCCGTGGGCGACGATCGAGGGACTAGCATCGTGGTGTCGGTGAGTTCGCCGACATGCCTGCCGGAGGGGTTCCGCCGTGGTTCTAGACAAGATCTTGCGTGCCGGTGAGGGCCGGATTCTGCGCAAGCTCAAGGCGATCGCCGAGCAGGTGAACCTCATTGAGGACGACTTCACCGGGCTGACCGACGCCGAGCTGCGCGGGATGACCGACGAGTTCCGTCAGCGCCTGGCGAACGAGGACGAGACCCTCGACTCCCTGCTGCCCGAAGCGTTCGCGGTGGTGCGTGAGGCCGCCCGGCGGACGCTCGGCCAGCGTCACTTCGACGTCCAGATCATGGGCGGCGCGGCGCTGCACATGGGCAACATCGCCGAGATGAAGACCGGTGAAGGCAAGACCCTGGTCTCCACGCTGCCCGCGTACCTCAACGCGCTGGCGGGGGACGGCGTCCACATCGTCACGGTGAACGACTACCTGGCCCGGCGTGACGCCGAGAACATGGGCCGCGTTCACCGCTTCCTCGGCCTGACGGTCGGTGTCATCCACCCGCAGATGCCACCCGCGGCGCGTCGCCAGCAGTACCGGTGCGACATCACCTATGGCACGAACAACGAGTTCGGCTTCGACTACCTGCGCGACAACATGTCCTGGAGCGCGGACGAGCTGGTCCAGCGCGGTCACCACTTCGCGGTGGTCGACGAGGTCGACTCGATCCTCATCGACGAGGCCCGCACGCCGCTGATCATCAGTGGCCCGGCCGACAACCCGACCCGCTGGTACACCGAGTTCGCCCGCATCGCCCCGCTGCTGGAGCGGGACGTCGACTACGAGGTCGAGGAAGGCAAGCGCACGGTCGCGATCACCGAGGCCGGGGTCGAGAAGGTCGAGGACCAGCTCGGTATCGAGAACCTCTATGAGTCGGTGAACACCCCGCTCGTCGGCTACCTCAACAACTCACTGAAAGCCAAAGAGCTTTACAAGCTGGACAAGGACTACATCGTCACCGACGGCGAGGTCCTCATCGTCGACGAGTTCACCGGCCGGGTTCTGCACGGTCGCCGCTACAGCGAGGGCATGCACCAGGCGATCGAGGCCAAGGAGAAGGTCGAGATCCGGCAGGAGAACCAGACCCTGGCGACGATCACTCTCCAGAACTACTTCCGCCTGTACGACAAACTGTCCGGGATGACCGGCACGGCCATGACCGAGGCCGCCGAGTTCCACCAGATCTACAAGCTCGGCGTGGTCCCCATTCCGACCAACAAGGCGATGGCCAGGGCCGACCAGCCGGACGTCGTCTACAAGACCGAGGTCGCCAAGTTCGACGCCGTTGTCGAGGACATCGCGGAGCGCCATGAGAAGGGGCAGCCGGTCCTCGTCGGCACGACCAGTGTCGAGAAGTCGGAGTACCTGTCCAAGCAGCTGACCAAGCGCGGTGTGAAGCACGAGGTGCTGAACGCCAAGCAGCACGAGCGCGAGGCCCACATCATCGCCGAGGCGGGGCGGCGAGGCGCCGTCACGGTGGCCACCAACATGGCCGGCCGAGGCACCGACATCATGCTCGGTGGCAACCCCGAGTTCATCGCGCAGGCGGAGCTCCGTCAGCGCGGTCTGTCTCCGGTCGAGACCCCCGACGACTACGAGGCCGCCTGGTCCGAGGCACTGGAGAAGGCACGGGCCTCGGTCACGGCCGAGCATGAATCGGTCGTCGACGCCGGCGGTCTCTATGTTCTGGGCACGGAGCGCCACGAGTCCCGCCGTATCGACAACCAGCTGCGCGGTCGTGCCGGGCGCCAGGGTGACCGCGGCGAGTCCCGGTTCTACCTCTCGCTGGGCGACGACCTCATGCGGCTGTTCAACGCCGCCGCGGTCGAGGGCATCATGGACCGCCTCAACATTCCGGACGACGTGCCGATCGAATCGAAGATCGTCACCCGGGCGATTCGTTCCGCGCAGACCCAGGTCGAGGGCCAGAACTTCGAGATCCGCAAGAACGTCCTCAAGTACGACGAGGTCATGAACAAGCAGCGCACCGTGATCTACGAGGAGCGCCGCAAGGTTCTCGAGGGAGCCGACCTGCACGAGCAGGTTCGCCACTTCGTCGACGACACCGTTGAGGGGTACGTCCGGGGAGCCACGGGCGAGGGCTACCCGGAGGAGTGGGACCTCGACACTCTCTGGACCGGCCTCGGGCAGCTCTACCCGATCGGAGTGGACGCTCCCGGCACGGACGACCGTGAGGGCCTGACCTCCGACCTGTTGCTCGAAGATCTTCAGTCGGACGCCCAGGAGGCCTACGACCGCCGCGAGCTGGACCTCGGCGACAAGCCGGACGGCGAGGCGGTGATGCGCGAGCTGGAGCGCAGGGTGGTGCTGGCGGTGCTCGACCGCAAGTGGCGCGAGCACCTGTACGAGATGGACTACCTGCAGGAGGGCATCGGCCTGCGGGCGATGGGTCAGCGCGACCCGGTCGTCGAGTACCAGCGCGAGGGCTTTGACATGTTCCAGACGATGATGGAGGGGATCAAGGAGGAGTCGGTCCGCCTCCTGTTCAACGTCGACGTTCAGGTTCCCGGCCGGGACGCGGAGGCTGCCGCGCCGGAGGCGCCAGCGGTCGCACCAGCCGCGCCTGAGCCGCAGCTTCCGCCTCCCCCCGATGCCGGTGGGGCGGGTGCCGCCGGTCGGGTTTCGCCGGTGTCACCAGCTGTTCCGGTGCCCACCCCGGCCCCGGCGCCGCCACCGGTCTTCGTCAAGGGCCTGGAACCCCGCCGTCCATCGGGAAACCTGCAGTACTCGGCGCCGAGCGTTGACGGTGACGCCACGCCCACCGTCACCGTCGACAGCGGAGCTGGGCTGACGGGTGCCGGCCGCGGTTCGGGCCCGGGCGGCGCGATGGGCCGCGGTGTCAGTGCCGGTGACGGCGGCGCGGCGCGTACAGCGCGCAACGCGCCGTGCCCCTGTGGGTCAGGTCGAAAGTTCAAGCGTTGCCACGGTGACCCGGCACGGCGTAACGACTGACCGCGGCGCAGCGACTGGCGGAGCATGCCTGTGGTCCGCCGGCCTGCGTGTTCGCGACTCGGCGTTGCCAGGGCTCAGCATCGCCAGGGCCAAGCAGAACCGGGGCTGCTCGGTCGGGCAACCCCGGTTCCAGAACGGTGGGGCGGGCCTGATCAGCCGAGCTGCAAGGTGGTCACCTGCCAGCGGTCCGCGCCGCGCTCCATTCGGAGCGCCAGCGCCCGCATGCGCTGGCCTCGGCTGATCACGGCGCTGACCTCGGCGATGCCGGGCGTCGGCTCACTGACCCGCACGCTGCGTACCTGACTGGGCTGGCGGTTGGTGAGTGCCGCCGCGGTCCGTTGGAGGTCGTGCTGAAGGTCGGCGGTCGTCCATGGGGTGAGATGCGCCATCGGGCGCGCACCGGAGAGAACCTCGACGATCAGGCGGACGACGACGGCGGCGGTGCGCCGCGGGTCCGGTGCCTGCTGTTGCCGTGGGTGCCCGCTCGTTGCCGGGGCGGATGCTGCACGGCGCGGCGGGCTCTGCTCGCGCTGGCGGGACAGTGGCAAGGTCAGCTGCTCCGGAAGCAGCGGGCGGAGCGCTCCCCGTTCGGCGAGTCGGTGCGCCCCGCTGGTGACCTCCCGAGGCGCTGTCGAGACGGCGCCGCCGGTGGCTCGTGCGGGTCGTGGCCGGTCGATCGAGCGGTGCCGGGCACCGGGAGCCGCCCCGGTGCCCGGGGCGATCTCGTCGTCGTAGGGCGGGTCGACGGAGCGCACGGGCAGCAGCCCGGGCACGGCGACCACGTGGGGACGCCGACGACGGGGCAGGGTCAGGGCAGTCGTCGCAGTCACGGCGGGCCTTTCACGGCGGTCGGGCGTTTGGGTAGTCGGCTGTCGGGTGGTAAGCGTTGGACGGTCGGAGACGGTCGGCTCAGGACGCAGGGGGTGGGACGAGTCGCTGACCCGGCAGGATCAGATCTGGGTCAGGACCGATCACATCGGCGTTCGCGGACCACCAGCGCGGCCACTCGGCGGCGATCTGGTCGGACGTCGCGCCCGGGCCGAGGTGGCGGGCGACGATGGTCCAGAGACTGTCGCCCCGCAGCACGACGATCTCGGCTGATCCGTCCGCGCTGGACATCGGGTTCTGTGCCGGTGCGCCGGGTGCCGTTGCCGGCGTGCCGGTGCCCAGCGGTGCGGCCGGCACGACAGGATCAACGGTTGCCGCGGGCGGTCGGGGTGCCGTGTCCGGCTGGCTGGGCTGGCTGCTGGGACTGGACTGGCCTGCGGCGGGTCGGCTGGTGGCACTGGTGGGGCGGGTCGGGCTGGGTTGGTTCGTGGGGCTGGTGGCGTTGGTGGGGCCGGACTGGCTGGTGGTGCCGGACTGGCTGGTGGGGCCGGAGGCTCCGGGCTGGCCCGGCGGGGGGCCCGGCTTGCTGTTCGTGGGATGGCTGAGGCTGGGCCACCCCTGCTCCGAAGCAGGGGTGGTCGTCGTGGCCGCGGGCAGGCTGGCGGGGTCACGGGCGGTCAGCGCGGTCGACTGCGCCGGGGCCGCGGCCGTTCCCGCTGCTCGCACCGGAGTCAGCGGCACGATCAGGAGGTCGTCCGGAAGGACGTCTCCGACGGCGGCGCGCAGTTCGTCGGCACTGCCCGTCGACGGGCTGCCCGTGGTCGTGCTCTCGAGCCCTGAGCCGTTCGGCCCGGTGTTGTTCGGCCCCGTGTTGTCATGCCCGAGGAAGGGCCAGCTGTTCTGACTGGTCTGCGGCGAAGCCGTGCCTGTTCCGCCTGGCGCCGCGGACACCGACTGGGTGACGGCGGTCGCGTGCGCTGAGCCGGTGGTGGTGGCGGCGGAGGCGGGGCTGGCGGCGACGAGCGGGCTGACGCTGGCGGCCACCAGGGTGACTCCGAGCCCGACCTCGACGATCCGGCGGACGGCCCTGGGCAGGACCCGACGGGCCAGGGCGGCGAAGACACGGCCAGCGGCACCCGGCAGCGCGGCCAGTGCTCCGAGGACCACCCCCGCGCACAACCACAGCAGGCAGATCCAGGCGATGAGCCCCAGACAGTTGGCGAGGGCCAGCTCGGGTGTTCCGCGAAACCACGGCCAGACCTCGCCCGGCTTCGAGGGGAAGTCGGCCAGCCGTGGACCGAGCAGGACCAGTACCGCGGCGATGCCGAGGGCGGCCGTCGCGCCGCCTACCCGAGCGGCGATGTCCCGTCTTGCCCCTGAGATCATGCTCTTCGTACCCGTCCGTCCGATGTGGATTCGGGTGCCTGACACGGACGATCTTCTTTGCGCTGGCCGTGAGTAGGCAGGGATGACGATCGCTGACCGTGCTGTAAAGCGCGTTAGCTCGGGGTCAGGGAGCTGATGCGCGAACGGTGCAGTTTGGTTACGTTTGCTTGTGTAACCCGCGAGAGGGTGGATGTCAATCCGCTCTGCCGCGTTTGCTCGTCTTGGTGACGGTTGATCGGTGAGGGCGGAGGCGGACGCGCGGATGCGCTGGGAAGATCTTTTTTCGGATCTCGAACTGCAATGGGAGGCCGCGGAGGCGGCCGAGCTGGATGCGGAGATCGCGGACCGGACCCGCAGAGAGGCCGCCTATCTGCGCATGCTCGACCGGATGCGGCCGGCCATCGGCTCCGAGGTGCGCTGCCTGCTGCGCGGCGGGCCCGGCCCGGGCCCGTTCGCCGTCAACGGCAGGCTCTCCGCGCTGGGTGTCGACTGGCTTCTGCTGAACGAGACGGCTTCGACCGAGTTGCTGGTGCCGCGAGCCTCGCTGCTCGCGGTCCGTGGGCTGACCGCGGTCTCGGCTCAGCCGGGGCATGAGGGTCGCCTGGCCGCGCGCCTCGATCTGCGGCATGTCGTGCGGGGGCTCGTGCGAGACCGGTCGGTCTGCGCGGTCACGCTGCTGGGAGGCGCCGCGCTGACCGGCACGCTGCTGCGCGTCGGCGCGGACTTCCTGGAACTCGCGGAACATCCGCTGGGGGAGTTCGCCCGCAGGACGGAGATCCGCTCCGGCTGGACGATTCCCTTCGACGGGCTCGCCTTCATCCGCCGGAGCTGAGGGGCGCAAGCGCCAGAACGGCCGTAGCAGGCCAGGGGCGGGCCTGGTCGGTCGTCTGATCGGCCGCCTGGTCAGTCGTCGGGAACGGCCTCGTTGCGACTCATCGGATTCGCCGCGACGAAGGCCCGCGTCTGCTCGTAGGCGCGCTGGATGTAGGCCTCGAGCTCGGTGCGCTCAACGCGCCACTGGCCCCGCCCGCCGATCTTGATGGCCGGTAGCTCACCAGAGCGGACGAGTGCGTACGTCTGGCTGGCAGAGATGTTGAGGATCTCCGCCACATCGCTGAGCTGAAGGAAGCGGTCGTTCATCAACGCCCCCTCTCCGGTGACGGTCGGCGCGTCTTCCCTGTGTATCAGAGTTCCCGCATCGCATCGCGTTCGAATGCCTCGGCTTGTGGATAACTGCGCGCGATACCGCCTGATGGGCTGTCATCTGACAGTTGCCCGGCGGCCGCTTCGAGGCCGACGACACGTCGGCGCTCCCCGGCGCCCTGTCGTCCATTCTGCGCCGAGCTCCCTCCGGGTCAGTTCCATCAGGCCAGGTCAGGCGCGGTGGCGGCGGTCTGCGCACCCAGCAGCCTTATGCCCGGCCCGGCCGCTGCGCATCGTGAGGGGGTCGTCAGGCGTCATATGTCAGGAAGGTCGGATGGGGCGGCCGCAGGCGGCGATTGTGACGACGACTCCATGCGGTATGGCCGAATGGAGGAGTTTGTGGTCGTCGACTACGTACGCTCTGCGACCGTAGGGTTCGTCCAGGCGTCCGCTGCTTCGGGCGGGTCCACCCCGCCCTGCACCGGCTGTGGCCGGGGCGCGGCTCGACGCGGCTGGAGCAGCGAGGAGTGAGGAGGGCCCGGTGACCGAGCTGACCGTCGCGCCGGCGCGACCGGAACCGACCCCGCCAGTTCCGCCGTCGCCCGCGGCGCGAAGACTGGGCCGGCGCCGTTGGCGGGATTCGCGGCTGCTTGTCGGTGTGCTGCTGGTGCTGGTGTCCGTCGTGGCCGGCACCCGCCTGTTCACGGCGGCGGATCAGAGCAGGCAGTGGGTCGTCGCCGCCGCGGACCTGCCGGTGGGCCATCTCGTCGTCGACGGCGACCTTCGAACGGTCAGCGCGCAGCTGGACCACGCCACATCCGACCGTTACTACCCCGGAGATCGGCGCGGTGAGCTCGTCGGGGCCACGCTGGCGCGTCCGGTCAGCCGCGGGGAACTGCTCAGCGGCGCCGATTTCGCCGGGGCCAGCACCACGGCGACCAGGCTCGTGCCGGTGATCGTCAAGGCTGGCCGGCTGCCGGCGCTCACCCCGGGCGATCATGTCGACGTCTTCGTCTACCAGCCGGATGCCGCGCCGCCCTCCACCGATGCCGGTACGGGTTCCGGCTCGGGTGCAGGTTCGGGCTCGGGCGCTGGCTCCGGCTCGTCGGGCAGCGGTGCTGAGCAGCGGGCCGCGGCCAGTGGCGCGGGCGCCGAGATCCAGGTGCTGCACGACGTCGAGTTCGTTTCCGAGGGCCGGCTGAGCGGCGGTGATCACTCCCTTGAGCTGCGGGTGCCGGTGGAGGACGCGATCCGCGCGGTCGCCGCGTCCCAGAGTGAACGGGTCGACGTGGTGAAGCTCGAACGCGATGCGCGGGGTGAGGTCGGGGTGCCCGGCCCGTCCGCGGTGCCGGGGTACGGGCGGTGAGCCTGCCGATCCTGACCGCGGTCACCGACTCGGTCGTGGAGGCCGGGCTCGTCTCGGCCTTCGACCGTCATGACCTGGGTGTCACTGTCGTGCGTCGCTGCGTCGACCTTCCCGACCTGCTTGCCGCCGCGACGACCGGCGCGGCGCGGGCCGCGCTCCTCTCCGCCGACCTGAGGCGGTTGGACAGGGAGGCACTGGCCCGCCTGGCCATGTCCGGCGTCGCCGTCGTCGGCCTGATAGCGCCCGGCGACGAGGACGCGGATCGTCGGCTGCGTCAGCTCGGCGTCGTCGCTGTGATCACTGCGGACGCCACCGCCGAGGTGGTCGCGACCGCGGTGGTCGAGGCCACCAGGGCATTGACGGACCTGGCCGGCCCGCCGGCGCTCCCCGCGGCCTTCAGCGAGCCGCTCGCCGGCCTGCGACCGCTCGGGCCGGGTTCCTCCGTCGGCGGCGTCGGCGGCGTCGCCGGTCTCGGTGGCATCGACGGCGTCGGCGCGACCGGCGAGCTCGCGCAGGGCCGAGTGATCGCGGTCTGGGGTCCCGTCGGTTCTCCGGGCCGGACGACGATCGCGCTGGGGCTGGCGGCCGAACTCGCCGGCCTCGGCCGCCCGACTCTTCTCATCGACGCGGATTCGTACGGCGGTTCCATCGGCCAGCATGTCGGCCTGCTGGAGGAGGCACCCGGCCTCGCGGCCGCCGCGCGCTCGGCCAACCAGGGCCTGTTGGACGTCCCCCGGCTCGCCATGCTGTGTCGGGACCTCGGCGGGGGGCTGCGGGTGCTGCCGGGGATCTCCCGGCCGTCGCGTTGGCCCGAGCTTCGGCCCACCTCGGTGGAGACGGTCATCGCGCTGTCCCGCCGGCTCGCCTCGTTCGTGGTCGTCGACTGCGGCTTCTGTCTGGAAACGGACGAGGAGCTTTCCTTCGACACCACGGCACCACGGCGTAACGGCGCGACGCTTGCGGTCCTCGAGGCGGCGGACACCGTGCTCGCGGTCGCGTCCGCCGAGCCGGTTGGTCTGGTGCGGTTTGTCCGGGGGCTCGCGGAGCTGCGCGAGGTCGTCCCGCACGCCGACCCGCTGATCGTGGTCAACAAGCTGCGCGGCTCGGTGGTCGGCGGGGATCCGCGCCGCGAGGTGTCGCGTGCGATGGTCCGGCACACCGGGCGTGAGCCCGTGGCACTGGTTCCCCATGATCTCGCCGGTCTGGACGCGGCGGCGGCTTCCGGCCAGCTCCTGCGCGACATCGCCCCGGCCTCACCGGCTCGGCTCGCGGTTCGGGACCTTGCCGCGGCGCTGGCCGGCGCCACGGCCACCTCGCGACGGCGGCGCTCCGCACTGCGCCGGGCGCAACGCTGATCGCCGTTGATCCGCCTTCCATCCCTGCCATCGCGCCCTGTCATCCCTGTCATCGCGGCTGGCGCCGAGTCCGGCGCCGGGGTCCGTCACGGGGTCTGCCATCGCGGCCGACTCCAGGCGTTCCGGACTGCCCATACCTGATATGGCGAATCAAACCGCGTGATTTCAGGCTCAGTACGGACAAATTCAACGGTCGCTGATCGGATCGTTGTGACATTCGTCGGGCGGGGCGCCGGCCGTCGGTGACCCCAATGGTTACGGGGAGCGATTCAGGGGCATCGAATCGTCGAGCGGTTACCCGCGAGCAGTGGCGAAGTCCTGGCTATGAGCGACAAGGAGGTCGAACATCGCGTCCCGCGGTGAGCGGTACGCCGCGGCTCGTGTTAACCAGGTCCGGCTGGGTGGCGGACTCGCCGCTATCTGCATCATTCGCCTGTCGGATGGTGATCGGATGGTGAATCGTCGCTTTCGGGGACGTTAAGTTAGTGTGTGCGTGAAGCGTCATCGCGCAGGTCAGCGCGCTGACGGAACACGTCGATCGCTCGGTCGAGACGACAGGGGGTGTGTCGGATGAGCCGGGAGTACGCGAAGGCCGTGGGTTCTCGCCTACGGGCAATCCGGATCCAGCAGGGGTTGTCTCTGCAGGGCGTAGAACAGAAGTCGCGTGGTCGGTGGAAGACCGCCGCGGTCGGCTCCTATGAACGCGGCGATCGGATGATCAGCGTCCATCAGCTGTCGGAGCTCGCCGGCTTCTACGGCGTTCCGGTCTCCGCGCTGTTGCCAAACGAGGACCAGCTGCCACCGCGGGAACGCAGGCCGCGCACAGTGCTCAATCTCGAGAAGCTCGCCGCGGCGCCGCCGGACTCGTCTGCCCTGGTGCGGAGATGGGTCGCGCAGATTCAGCGGCAGCGTGACGACTACGCCGGTCACGTGCTGTCCATCCGCGACGGTGACGTCCGGGCGCTGGCACTGCTGCACGACACGACCCCCCAGGAGTTCGCCGAGAGGCTACGTTCCTGGGGAGTGCTCGAGACCAGCTTCCCCGAGGAACATGAGCCGCACGAGCCGCCGGAGTAGGAGCAGGGCCGGCATTTCTGTCGGGTCGGGCCGGTTGTAGCCAGCAGGCGCGGGCGGCCCGCGAGGGAGCGGCGACATCGGTGTCACATGCACACCCGGACCTGTGTGGTGGCCGAACGCACCGCGCCGGGAGGTGACGCAATGCCGAGGAAGCGGGCTTCGCACAGGGGACTCGTTCTCGGTGCGGGCGGTGTGCTCGGATCCGCCTGGATGATCGGCGCGCTGCGCGCGATCGAGACGGAACAGGGCATCGACGTCCGAGACCATGATGTCGTAGTCGGAACGTCGGCCGGATCGGTCATCGCCGCGCTGCTCGGTCTCGGGGTCGGCGCGGACGTGATGGTGAACTCGGAGCGGGGGATCTTCGAGCCGGGCTATCCGGTGCTGGACTACCGGGACCTCGGCGCCTCCCTGCCACCCCGGCCACGGATGCGGATGGGGTCGCCGCGGCTGCTGACCGCGACTGCGCTCCATCCCCGCCAGGCGTCGCCGATGGTGGCGCTGGCGGCCCTGCTTCCGCAGGGGCGCGGGCAGATCGCGGCGATCGGCGACCTGGTCTCCGCGGCGGTGGCGCGCCTCGACGAGCCGCTCGATCCGCTCTCGGCGAAGCGTTCGGCGTCCGTCCCGCCCGGTGCCCGGCGCGGACGGACGCCGACGGCACTCAAGCCGAACGGCTGGCCGCGCAGCCCAGGGCTGCGCGTCGTGGCGATGGACTTCGACACCGGCGGCCGGGTGCTGTTCGGCTCCGAGAGCGCTCCACCGGCCCCGCTGCCGGAGGCGGTGATGGCGTCGTGCGCGATTCCCGGCTGGTACGCGCCGATCAGAATCGCCGGCCGCCGGTTCGTCGACGGCGGGACCCGCTCGCCTGCTTCCCTCGACCTCCTCGCGGACTCCGACCTGGACGAGGTGACGGTGCTCGCGCCCGCCTGCTCGTTCGAATGTGACCGCCCGCGCGGTGCCGTCGCGCTCGTCGAGCGGCAGATGCGCCGGGCCGCGACCCGCCGGCTGGCCCGCGAGATCGAACTCGTCCAGGCCGCGGGCATCCGGGTGACGGTGCTCTGCCCGGGGCCGGAGGATCTTGAGGTCATCGGCGGCAACATGATGGACCTGACCCGGCGCGCGGAGGTGTTCGAGACGTCGCTGCGTACATCGACGCAGGCCCTGCGGGCGCTGCAGCAGGTGCCGGTACGTCCGGCGCGGGCCGCCGCCGCGGCCGGTGCCGCCGCGAGCGCGGGTGCGACCGGCCCGCGCCGGACGGGCGCTACCAGTCCGCGTGGCACGGGCGCTGCCAGCTCACGAGGTACGGGTGCGACCGGTCCGCGTGGTACGGGTGCGACCGGACCACACGCAGCGGGTGGTACGGGCCGTGGTGCCGGTGCCACCGGCCCACGGAGGTCGGAGAAGTCACTGGATCAGCCGGGCCGGGGCGCCCGGGCCACGACCGGCGGTGCGGCCGGCGGCGGTGTGGAGGACCAGAACGCGGACCTCGGTCTGGTCGGCTGACGCGGGGTTGCCACACTGACCCCATGCGCGTCTACCTTCCCTCCACGCTCACGGCCGCCCGAGCGGTGCTGCGGGATCGGACGGTGCCGGCCGGCACCGCGTTCGCGGTCACTCCGGCGCTGCGGGAGTGGTACAGCCAGTCCGACACCGAGGAAATGGAGTTCGCGGCGCTGCAGAACGCGGCACGGGCATGCCTGCGCCTGCTGGACGCCGACCCTGACGCCCCGCCACGGCGGTTCGTGTTCGCCGCCGATGTGGAGGAAAAGGGCGTCCGGGTCCGCGACGACCTGGAGCGGGGCGCGGTGGAGGTGCTCGAGCCCGTCCCGCTGGCCTCCGTCCGCGCCGTCCACACAGACGATCCGGCGGACGACGAGGCGCAGGCCGCCGTGCGGGCGGCTGTCGACGCGGTGCTCGAGGCTGATCTCGGCAGCGACGACGCCGCCTTCGTCGTCGACGGCGCCGAGGGCTTCGAGCTCCTGTGGTTCGCCACCCAGGAGCTCGCCGACCTCCTCTGAGTGGGTGGCAGGCGCGCCAGTGAGCGGTGGCAGCCACGCCAGCCCTGGCGGCGTGTAACGGCGCCCCGCTCGCACGGGCCGGTGCCGCCCGGTCGCACCGCCGGTGAGCTGTGGCGGTGTGATCCGTCGTGTTTCCCCTGTCCTGTCAGCGCCGACACGCCGGCAGCTGATCCGACAGCGGTCGTTGTTGTCAATTGCTGATTGATTGTCTTTTTGCTTGACCATGTCCGGCGGATGTAGCTCCTCGGCGTCGCCAGGTGATCTTCGGTGCCGCGTGATGTAACGGTCGTGTCGTCTCGACGTTGCTTTTGACGCCCCGCGGCGGGCATCGGTCGATGCTCCGAATAGTGTTGTTGCGGAACTGGTTGCTCCCTCATGGCTCACCTTGTGTGGGTGTGCCGACGGGTCCGGCTGTGGCTGGCTCGTGGCGTGCTCCACGGCTTCGCGGGGGTTGTCGTCGGTTCTCCATCGTGTTCCTTGGCCTCGGTATATCTGTGGCGTGACGTAGGAGGCTGGTGAACCGTGCTCTATCTCGCCGGGCAGATTCTGGTCTTCGTCCTCGTGGCGATGCTGATCGGCGCGGGTCTGGCCTGGCTCTTCCTCGTCGCGCCGCTGCGGCGGCAGGCGCGCCTCGCGGTGCTGTCGGCCACCGGCGGTCCGGAGGCGGGCTCGGTCTCCGCCCAGGGCACGATGGCCGCGAAGCATCCGCTGGCCGTGGGCGAGCGCGTGGTCGCGGCAGAAGGCGCCGCCGACTCCCAGGATCGCGAGCAGCCGGCGCGTCCGAGTAGTCCGAACGCCGCCCGGCCGGGTACGTCTGGCGTGTCTGTGACGTCTGGCGAGCCTGGCGCGGTCCCGGAACGCGACGCGGGCGTGCCCCCCGAGACTGCGGCGGCGGCCCGGGCGGCGGAGCCCAGAGGCGCCGCCGGAGACATCGAGGCACTTCTCGGGCGCCTGCGGGAGCAGGAGGAGAGGTGGTCCGCTGAGAAGGCGGAGCTGGTCACCCGGCTGGGCGCGGCCGAGCGTCAGGCCGTCGAATCCGAGCGGCGGGTTGCGGTCGCCGAGCAGCAGGTCGCCGATGCGCGGGCCCGCATCGGCGAGATCGAGTCAGCCCTGCGGGCGGCACCCGTCGACGTCGACGCCGCGAGTGCGCCAACGGTCGTCCAGCCGGTGCCACCGGCAGTTCTGACGGTTTCTGGCATTCCTGCGCCTTCGGCTGATCCGTTCGAAGCCGAGTCCGGGTTCGAATCCGTTGCGGATCTGGCCCGCGAGACGGCCGAGCTGCGTGAGCAGCTCCAGGAGGCCGAGGCGCGTGCGGCCAAGTTCTCCTCGCGGCTTGCCATGGTCCGCACCGAGGCGGAGGACGCCCAGCGGAAGGTGGCCACGATGAGCACACGCCTGGACCGCCACCAGGCGGAATGGGCGGCTGAACGGATCAAGCTGCTCGCTCGTATCGCGGAGGCGGAGGAGGTGCGGGTATCGATGGCGCTTCCGCCGGCCGACGAGTTCGCCGGATATCAGGAAGAGCTCCCCCTCGCCGTCGATCCGCAGCCCACCGCCGGGCCGGCGGGGCCCGCCCAGCCGGAGCTGGCGGCTGGTCCGATCGAGGGCGACGAAGGCCACGAGCAGCAGAACTCATCCCCGGGAGTCTGGCCCCAGGGCGAGCAGTCCCACGACCTGCCGTTCGATGACGTGTTGTCCACAGACGGAGCGCCGTCGGACGACGTGCCGTCGGACGACGTGCCGTCGAACGCCGGGGCCTTCGACGCCGGCCCGCTGCTGTGCGCCATCGCAGGCTCCCGCGAGGAGAACCTGGAACTGATCGGTGCGGCGCTTGTCGGGGCAGCCACGTCCGCTGCGATGAACGAGCACCATGATCGAGCGAGCATGGATGCCGACAGATCAGATCCTGCTGACGGAATGCCGGTGTCCGTGGCCATCGTGCCGTCCTGGGGCGGGCCAGCCGAACCCGTCCCGTCATCCGACAATCTGAAGGAGATCGTCGGAGTCGGGCCGGTGGTCGAGTCCCGGCTGCGGGTGCTGGGAATCACCACCTTCCGCCAGCTCGCAGAAATGGGCGACACCGAAGTCGACCGGCTCGCGAAGATGCTGGATGGTTTCGGCGGCCGGATCATCTCCGACGACTGGGTCGGCCAGGCCCGTGATCTTCAGGCCCGGCACCACAGCGGTCTCGCCTGACGGTGCCGCCGTCGCGAGCCGCAGGCCTGTCGCAGGTCGGCTACGGCGCAGACCGAGCTGTGAAGGTCGGAGCCGTCAAAGACCGGAGATGAGGCCCTCGATCTCCGCCTCGACGATGCGCCGATCGGTCACGTCGGCGTAGATCCACACGTGGCCGTGGTAGCCGTTGGGTCCCGCGA
The DNA here is from genome assembly GCF_001536285.1 of Parafrankia irregularis. Lineage (NCBI taxonomy): Bacteria > Bacillati > Actinomycetota > Actinomycetes > Frankiales > Frankiaceae > Parafrankia > Parafrankia irregularis. The sequence continues at coordinate 36,014 of NZ_FAOZ01000034.1, forward strand.
GCGGAATGTGACTGCGTTCGAAGACCCTTCCGTCCGCGAACATCACTGTCTCGCGCCGCATGGTCCGTCGGCGCCGCAGCAGGGTGTCCAGCCGGCTCGCGAAGCCCGCCGGGTCCTCGACCAGGCCGGGCAGCGGGCGGAGCTGCGCGCGACAGTCCGTGCCCACCAGATCGACCGGGGACTCCGCGAGATCGAACAGATCGCAGTAGGTCTGGTTCACAGCGACGACCCGGGCGTCCGCATCGGCGACCAGCACCGCTGACGGCAGCTCAGCCATCAGCGCGGTCAGCCAGCGTTCGCGTTCATGGCACGCGTCCGAGAGACGACGTATCTCGGCGAACGCGCAGTCGCAGCTGTCGTGCCCGGAGCCGCTCGCCGGTCCCGGAGCCATCGGGCCACCGAAGGACAGTGACGACCCACGGCGCGGCGCGAAGGAACCGGTCGGCCCTGAGGCCAGCGGGTGCGAACCGCCCGCCGGCCCGGAGCGGCTGGTGCGGTGATGCGCACTCCCCAGATCGCCGTGTGGGGTGACCGCCGCCCGCCATTCCGCGCCGGGGGGGAGCGCGCCGCCGCGCAGCGGCCTCGCGCCGGGCCCAGGCGCCGGTGGACGAAGCCCGCCTGTACCGGCAGAAAAGTTCCCGTTGCCGTCGCCGGCCGATTCCGGTCCCGGCGCGGTCCGTCCCGTGGCACGCGCCCGGGTCGGACCGGTAAGCGGCTCAGTCCCGGGCTGATCACCGAGGGAAGCCTGCTCGACGTGAGTCTCACCGAACGGGATCTCACCGAACGCGGCCTTGCCGAACGGGATCTCGTCGAACGGGATGTCGTTGAACGGAATCTCCCCGGGTCCGGCGTCGTCGAACGGCGTCTCGGTGAAGGACCGCTCGGGGAGTGGCCGCTCGCTGAACGGCCGGCCTGGGTGCTCCGCGGGCTCGACGGCCGGCGGATCGACCTCGCCCGCGGAGGGCCGCCGAGGAGGCGGAACCGTCCAGCCCGGACCCGCCGACTCCTCATCGTCGGCGGGGAGGAGCCAAAGGTCGTCGGTGGCCAGATCGAACCGGTCGAGTTCCTCTCGGAGCAGCTCGACGGTGTCCAACGGCAGGTCGTCTGGTCTGGCGTCGTCGGCAGCGCGGTCATCGTCCGCGGGTTCGGACCCGGCGACCGCTCGATCATTGGCCGTGGTCTCGCCGGTCCACTCGATCTGCGTGCTGCCACGGTCGCCCGCAGGCTGGTCGACCGCGGGCTCGGCGGCGTCTGGACCCAGCAGCTCGGCGGCCCACAGCGAAGGGTCGAGGTTGCCCAGTTCCAGATCGCCAAGTTCCAGATCGCCCAGCTCGAGGTCGCCCAGCTCGAGGTCGAACCCGAGCCTCTGGCCGGGCCTTGCCCCTGGGTTCGGGTCCGGTAGCTCGGCATCCGCCTCGCCACGGTCCGGTACCGCGGTCAGCGTGCCGGCGAAACGGCGATGTCCGTTCTCGCCCACGACCGCGGCCGCGCGCAGGATCGCCGGCCGCGCCGTCCCGTCCGGCTGAAGCAGCCGGACCGGGATCGAGAGCTCGTCACCCTCGGTTACCAGGAGGTGCCACTGTCTGGTCACGGTGCGTACATCCTCAGGATGCACGGCGCGTTCCCAGCCGCGCCCCACCGCCTTGTCGCGAGGGACTCCGGTCAGCACGGACCAGTGTCGATTCACGAATACATGCCGACCTGAGACGTCGGCGGTGAACACACCGACCGGACAGTTGTCGACAATTCGTCGGAATACATCCCATGCGGTCGCGAACACATCGGACGGCTCGGCGCCGTGGTGGGTGTTCATCACTGTCCCCGGGTGAGTGTCGGTCGGCGTGCTCTGAACGCCGCCGCATTCCGCGGCGACGCTGGGGCAGCCGTGCCCGGTGGGCGTTCGGCGGTACGGGTCAATGGCTGACCGGGCACGTGAATGACCCCCGAGGCAGGCTTCGGCGGCGGTCGGCGACGTGCGGGGCGGTGTGGGGGAAGTACCGCCGGTCGGCGCGGACCGTGCGTTGTCGGTTTCGAGTGCGGTGGCGCGGCGTTCCAGTTCGGTGGAGTGGCGAGTTCCGGTACTCCGGTGTGTGGGTGTGTGCTGGCTTTCTGGCCGCCGGCAGATTACCGCTCCAGCGCCTTGATCCCGGCGTATACGGCCGGCGTTTCGGTGCCGATCTGTCGACCCGTTGTCGGGGTGGATGGCAAACCCGTCCGACCGTGTGGGTGCGTCACGACAACTCGGGCAAAAGTGCCCACGGAGATCGTTGCCAGGCCGGGATGATAGTTACGGAAAGTAATCGTCGAGGTGTGATCTGGTCGGATCGCGCGCGGTGGGTGGCCGCTGGTGGTCCGACCCGGCGCCAAGGGGTGCCGGAGGTTGTGCGAACGTTGTTGCTTGAGTACCTGCTTGGAAGGGTTGATAGGGAGTGACCGACTTTCTACGCTTCGTGGCAGGTCTTTCGAAGGTGCGCGGCAGGTTGCGTCGATGGCGGTGAGGAGCGGCGATTCTCCGTGGCGGCGGTACGCGGGAACTGGATGGATGCGACCTCTCACGTGGAAGGAGAGGTCCGTGAACTGATACGTCGTCGATCACTCGACCCGGTCCGGGAACCCGCGCACATTCGCCAGCTCGTCGACGACGTTGTCGCCGACTACGAAGAGCGTGCTCTCACCAGTGACCTTCCTCCGGTGGTGGACCGGGATGCCACCGCCCGTTCGGTCTATGACGCGGTCGCCGGTTTCGGCCCGCTGCAGCGGCATCTCGACGATCCGACGGTGGAGGAGATCTGGATCAACGAGCCCGGCCGGGTGTTTGTCGCCCGGCACGGCCGCAGCGAGCTGACCACCGTGATTCTCACCCATGACCAGGTCCAGGACCTGGTGGAACGCATGTTGAAGTCATCCGGTCGCCGGGTTGACCTGTCCACCCCGTTTGTCGATGCGATGCTTCCCGACGGATCCCGCCTGCATGTGGTCATTCCGGACGTCACCCGGGTGCACTGGTCCGTCAACATCCGCAAGTTCGTCCTGTCCGCGTCCAGCCTGGACGAGCTCGTCGCGCTCGGGACGATCACGCCGCACGCGGCGCTGTTTCTGGAAGCGGCGGTGATCTCCGGGCTGAACGTCATCGTCGCCGGCGGCACCCAGGCCGGGAAGACGACGCTGCTCAACTGCCTGGGCTCCGCGATCCCCGCCCGCGAGCGGGTGATCAGCGTCGAGGAGGTCTTCGAGCTGCGACTGCGCGCGCCCGACTGGGTCGCCATGCAGACCCGGCAGGCGAACCTGGAGGGCACCGGTGAGATCCGACTGCGGCGGCTCATCAAGGAGGCGCTGCGGATGCGCCCCGACCGGATCCTCGTCGGCGAGGTGCGTCAGGAAGAGGCCCTCGACCTGCTCATCGCGCTCAACTCCGGGCTGCCCGGCATGTGCAGCCTGCACGCCAACTCGGCGCGCGAGGCCGTGACCAAGCTGTGCACCCTCCCGCTGCTGGCCGGGGAGAACGTCACCCACGCCTTCGTCGTGCCCACCGTCGCCTCCAGCGTCGACATCGTCGTCCACCTGGCCAAGGAGGCGGACGGACGTCGCCGGGTCACCGAGATCGTCGCGCTGCCGGGTCGGGCCGAGGGCGACATCGTCGAGGTGGCCCAGATCTTCCAGACCCACGGCTCGATGCTGCTGCGGGCCGACGGCTACCCACCCCACCCCGAGCGGTTCCTGCGCGCCGGCTACGACCTGGCCGCGCTGCTCGCCGCACCCGGACACGAGCGCGGCTACCCGCACCCGCACCAGAACCAGCAGCAGCCGTACCAGCAGAATCCCTACCCGCACCACCCGCAGATCGCGGTCGAGCGCTGATGGGCATGTTCATCGGCCTGCTCTTCGGCCTCGGCCTGTTCCTGATCGTGATGAGCGGGCGCCCCCGCGCGAGGGCGCAACGAGCCGAGCCCACCTGGGCCCGCAACCTGCGCGAGACGCTCGTCCAGGCGGGCATCCGCGGCGTGAGCCCCCAGCAGTTCGTCCTGATCAGCGCCGCGCTGGGGCTGGTCGTCGGCCTGGTCGTGCTGGCCTTCTCCGGGACGTTCTCCCTCGCCGGCGCGTTCGGCGTGTTCGCCTCGCTGCTGCCCCGCCAGCTCGTGCTGCGCCGCCGCCGGGGCCGCATGCACGACCTGCGCGAGGTGTGGCCGGACGTCGTCGACAACCTCGCCAGCGCCGTTCGGGCCGGCCTGTCGCTGCCCGAGGCGCTCGCGGCGGTGGGTGTGCGCGGCCCGGTGGCGCTGCGCCCCGCCTTCACCCGCTTCGGCGAGGACTACCGGGCGACCGGTTCCTTCTCGACCTGCCTCGACCGGCTCGCCGACGAGCTGGCCGACCCCGTCGCGGACCGCATCATCGAGTCGCTGCGGATGGCCCGTGAGGTCGGAGGCACCGACCTGGGCCGCCTGCTGCGCACCCTGTCGACCTTCCTGCGCGAGGACGCCCGCACCCGCGCCGAGCTGGAGACCCGCCAGACCTGGACGGTCAACGCCGCCCGGCTCGCGATGGCGGCCCCCTGGATCGTCCTGCTGCTGCTCGCCAGCCGCGGCGAGAACGTGCGGGCCTATGACAGCCCGACCGGGGTGGCCGTGCTCGCCGGTGGCGCCGGCGTGTCCGTCCTGGCCTATCTGATCATGAAGCGGATCGGGCGGCTGCCCGAGGAGGAGCGGGTGCTGCGGCCATGAGCACTGCGGCGACAGGCGCGTTGGTGGGGCTCCTCTTCGGCGTCGGCCTGGTCATCGTGATCTTCCGATCTCCGCCCGCCCGCAAGGTGCGCCTCGCTGACCGGATGGATCCCTACCTGCGGGACACACCGTCCCCGTCCAGGCTGCTCTCGGACGCACCCGAGCCAGGTGCGGCCGCCGGCCGCCGGGCCACCGACTCCGCCTCGACCTCCTCCGCCACCGCCTCGGGGCCGGGGTCGGGGTCGGCGTCAGCCGGGTCAGGCACGCGGTTCGCCGCGGGTTCCCGGCGCGGGGCGCACGGCCGGCGCGCGGCCGGCGCCGAGACGCGGATCCTGGTCGGGCTGGGCACGGTGGAGGCGCTGCTCCGCCCGTTCATCGCGGACGCCGCCGGGCGCCTCGACCGCTTCCTCGGCGGCCGGACCGCGCTCACCCGCCGGCTCGTCCAGGCCGGTGGCCGGACCACCATCGAGGAGTTCCGGGTCCAACAGGTGATCACCGCGGTGGTCGGTGCGCTGCTCGGGGCGTCCGTGCTGGCGCTGCGCACCCTGCTCGGCATCGGCCCGCCGGCGCTCGTCGGCGTCGCGCTCGTCGTCGCCGGAACGGCCGGCGGCATCCTGGCCCGGGACTGGTGGCTCACCCGCGCGATCCGCGAGCGCGAGGACCGAATGCTCATGGAGTTCCCCACCGTCGCCGAGCTGCTGGCGCTCGCTGTCACGGCGGGGGAGTCCGCGATCGGCGCGCTGGAAAGGGTCAGCCGCCTCACCCGCGGCGAGCTCGGCACCGAGCTGCGGCTCGCGCTGGCCGACGCCCGCGCCGGCGCCACCCTCGTCCAGGCCCTCGAAGGCATCGCCGCCCGCACCTCGCTGCCGCCACTCACCAGGTTCGTCGACGGCATGGCGGTGGCGATCGAGCGCGGCACACCGCTGGCGGACGTCCTGCGGGCACAGGCCGTGGACGTCCGTGAGGCCGGCAAGCGCCAGCTGCTGGAAGCCGGCGGGCGCAAGGAGATCGCGATGATGATTCCGGTCGTCTTCCTGATTCTCCCGACAACGGTGATCTTCGCGTTCTACCCGGCGCTCGTCAGCTTCACGGTGATCGCGCAGTGACGTTTCCGGTGCCATCCGGCACCGGGCGGTGCCGAACCGATGGCACCGATTGATCGGATCCTGGGAGGGGACATGAGAAGGATCAGAGGCAACACCAGCGACGAAGCCGACCGCTCAGCCGGCAACATGGACGGCGACACGGCCTGCCGCACCGCTGGTCGTACAGCGGGCAAGCGAGTCGGTGCCACCGTGTCGCGAGCGGCGGCTCGCTGGGCGTCGTGGCGGGCCAGGCTGGCGGCGGCCGGAGCCGACCGCGGCGACGTGCCCGGCTGGGTGATGGTCACGGTGATGACGGCCGCGCTGGTCGTCGCCATTGCCACCTTGGCGACGCCGGCACTGCAGACCCTCTTCACCTCGGCTATCGAACAGGTGACCGGCATCGGCGGGAACTGATCGACCGCCCTCGCACCGGCCGTGCCCGGGCGAATCCGGAGGTTCCTGCCTGGCGCCAGGAGCCCGCAGCCGGATGACATCCATACCGCCGGCCCCACTGACCCTGCGGGCACCACTGACCCTGCGGGCCCTGCGGGCACCACTGACCCTGCCGGCGAGACCAGGCCTGCGGACGGCGGTTCGGCGATCGTCGAGTTCGTCCTGGTCGGGACACTGCTGCTGATCCTCATCCTGGGCGTCATCCAGGTCGGGCTCGTCCTGCACGTGCGCAACACCCTCGCGGCGGACGCGGCGGAAGGCGCCCGGCACGCCGCGAACCTCGACGTGCCGGCGATCGAGGGCGGCAGCTACGCGCGGCGACTCATCGCCGAGTCGCTGCCCGGCCGCTCCGACGCCGTCTGCACCGGCCAGGAGGAGGACGGGCCGGGTGACATCCCGCTCGTCCGGGTCACCTGCACCGTGGTCGTGCCGCTGAGCCTCGTCCCGCTCGGTGACGGCGTCACCGTGACGGTGACCGGCCACGCGCTGAAGGAGACCCCTTGAGGCCCTCGAGCCGCAGCCGGCGCTCTGGACGAGTCCGCGGCCGCCGTGCCGGCGGACGTCCGCACCCGTCGCGGTGGCGCCTGTCGCGGCGGCGGCGGCGACCGGCCGAGGGGGACCGCGGCTCGGCGATGATCGAGTTCGTCGGGCTGTCCCTGGTGCTGCTGATTCCCTTCGTCTACCTGTTCCTGGCCGTCTTCGCCGTCCAACGCGCCGCGTTCGGGGTGACTCAGGCTGCCCGCGAGGCAGGCCGCGCCTATGCCACCGCCCCCGACGAGACGGCCGGCCTCGAACGCGCCCGACTCGCGGCCCAGCTCGCCTTCACCGACCAGGGCATCCACGCCGCGCCGGAGATCAGGTTCGCCCCGCAGGGAGCCGACTGCGGCGCGGGCAACCCGGGCGACGGCGCCGCCACCCTGGAACCGGGCGCCCGCTTTGTCATCTGCGTGCGCGCCCTCGTCCCCCTGCCCGGCGTTGGTGCCATCGCCGGCGGCCTCGCCGATGTCACCGTCAACGGCCAGTTCACCGTGGTCGTCGACGCATACCGGGCCGACCGGTCAAGCACCTGACCTGCGGGTTTGTCGAGCGGATGATCCGAAGTCTCGTGGCATAGCGCTTGGAGGACCGTTAACTGGCGGAAACCCGGTGGTACCGGTGCTCTCTGGAGTGTGCAGGGTTACGCCTGATCGTGCGGTTTCACGGCGTCCGACGGACTTTTCGCGGACTGTGATTGTGGCTGGTTGTGTCAGCTTGCGCGGCCACCCTCGCCGGCCGAGCGTGGCAATCGCGATGTGCAACCGAGCTGCGGACAGTCAGGCGATCTGGCGGAGATCGTTACCGTAGTCGAAGATGATCCGCAGGCGGGCGCCGAGTGCCCGGGCGTACCGGCTCAGCGTCGCGACCTCGTTCGCGTCGAGGTCGCCGTTCTCGATCTGGCTCACCCGGCCCGGGGAGACGCCCATCAGCTCGGCCACCTCGCGCTGGGTCAGCCCCAGCCGCTTGCGTTCCTCGGCCAGGTGGAACGCGCTGATCCAGGCTTCGGTGCGTCCGCGCTCGGCCGCCAGCGTCTCCTCGTCACCGTCGTGCAGTTCGGCGCGGATGTCGTCCCAGTCGTGGAACTCGGTCATGAGTTCTCCCGCCGTTTCCTCTCGAAGGCCAGCCATGCACCGTAGGCAACCTCTGCCGCGGGGATCGCTGTCCGGTACCACCGCGACCAGTCGCCGGCCTTGTTGCCGACAACCAGCAGCACCGCCTGCGACCACGGGTCAAAGACGAAGATCACGCGGATCGCGACGTCACGGCCCGATCTCGGCCGCAGCTCTTTGAGGTTCTTGATTGTTGATCCTGCAGGGTGTCGACGAGGGGCCGCCCGAGCCCGGGGCCGATCTCTGCAGCATGTCGATCGCGATGTTGACCGATCGGTAGGTAGCCGGGTCCGACTGGCGGAGCACGTGCAACCACTCTCGCACCTCGGACGTGACCTTGATCCTCCATCGTTGGGGTGGCTCCGCCGACACGGGATCAACTATAGCTTGAGCTATACATCAACTCCATGTCGACGGAAGGTTCCGCGGAGGGCTGCGCTGACGGTCGAGTTGACAGTCAGGTCGACGGGCGGATCGAGCAGCGGTGGGCACCAGCGGACGAATCTCTGCCGCCGATGTCGCGGACAGTCGGGTCGAGGGTCAGGTGAGGCTCGCGGGCGCGCTGCGGCGTGATACCCGTAGGTGCTGCGCGTGGCCGATCGGACGCTGATCTCGACGGGCGAGGCCGCGCCGAAAGGAGATCTTTTGTATCACGGTGAACTGGCGCGCTTTCGTTCACGGCGGATCAGGGTCTTCGCAGGTGAGTACAGCGATAACGTGAAAAGAACGGCCAGTTCACCCGGCTCGTCGATGCCTACCGGGCTGATCGTTCGGGGTCCTGGCCAACGGCTGCGCTGTCGTGATGACCTGTGGTGCTGTGGCACGGCGCTCCGAACAGCGATAACTGTCGAGGGCGCAACCTGGCGGAGGCAGGGTCTGGAGAAGAGCCTCGCCGGTTCGTGGGAGTCGAAACGGGCCGGGGAAGTCTCGCCCTCCGGCCGTGGTGGGCGGCCTGTGAGACTCAATCAGGTGAGTTGTGGATGCGTGGCGGCACAGTGCCTGGGGAAGTGCGGTTACCGGGCCTGAAGGCGCCGGCCGATGCTGCGACGGCCGCGTCGTGGGCTGCCTGGTCGGGGAGTCGCTGGCTGGCTGGTGTGCGGAGAAGGATCAGCTGGTGGTAAAGCGGGGCGGTGGCGGCTATCAGGAGCCGCTGTGGGTCGGTGTCCGCGGGGATTTCCGCGCGGGTGATGGCGTGGTCGACGACCGGCCGGCAGCGGGTGTAGCGGTCGGTCCAGAAGGCCTGCAGGGCACGGGCCGCTTCCGGTGAGCGGAAGGAAGCGGCGATGAGAGCGGTCGTTATCGGCGGGTCCGCGGTGAGAGCGGCGTAGATCTCACGATTGATCGCGGAAAGGTCGCCTTCCAGAGTGCCTGTATCCGGTGGCTGCCAGCTGCCGGCGGTGGCGTCGGCGAGGACGTCGGCGAGCAGGCCGCCGACGTCGCGCCATCGTCGGTAGACGGTGGTGCGGTGCACACCGGACCGGTCTGCGATGGTGTCGATGGTGAGGCCGTCGTAGCCGTGTTCGACCAGGTCAGCGCGCACAGCCGCGAGAACCAGCGCCCGGATGCGGGCGCTGCGACCGCCGGGACGCGTGCGAACGTCTGCGGGGCCAGGTGGCGGCTGAGGGCCGTCCGGTGCCGCGTCCGGGTGGGGTTGAGGCATCGCGAAAGTCCTTTGCCTGACGGGTGCGACCGTGACACGATGCTAACGCTACATCTATCGCGATAAGGGGCTGCGATGATCCGGTCGCGTTGATCGGCGCTGGCGGCAGGTCGCCCCCTTGTCTCCGGCAGCCATGATCGTGACCGCGCTCTTCCGTCAGGAGACCCGTGATTCCCCACCATGGACACGCCCTGATCCGCGAGATGCGGATAGCTGGGCCTGATGCTGGCCCCTACGACCTGAGCGCCGAGCCAGACGGGACGCTGTGGGTCACGATGGTTCACGCCGGGCGGATCGCGCGGCTGACCCCTGGTGGTCATCTTGACTCGTATCAGCTCACCCCGGCCTCCTGCGGGCCGTCGATCATCACCGAGGGTCCGGACGGCGCGATGTGGTTCACCCGCAACCGTGACCACCGGATCGGAAGGATCGCCCGCGACGGCGCGACCACGTCCTTCCTCGTCCCTACTCCGGACGGTGGGCCCTTCGGTATCACGACCGGCCCGGACGACGCCCTGTGGTTCACCGAGATGAACAGTGACCGGATCGGACGCATCACCACCGACGGCACGATCGCCGAGTACCCGCTCCCCGTGACCGGTGCCCTGCCGGCGGCGATCACCGTCGGAGCCGACCAGTCCGTCTGGTTCACCCTCAACCAGGCCAACGCGATCGGTCGCATCACTCCCGCCGGGAAGATCACGCTTCACCTGCTACCCACCCCGGGCGCGGCTCCGGTCGGGATCTGCCGGAACACCGATGGCGCGATCTGGTTCGTGGAGATCGCCGCCGGTCAGATCGGCCGGATCCGCACCGACGGAAGGATCGAGGAGTTTCCCCTTCCCGATCGGGAGGCCCGGCCTCACGCGATCATCGCTGACCCGCTCACCGGCGGCTGTTGGTTCACCACCTGGGCCGCGGGCCGGATCGGTCACATCACCCCGGACGGAAAGATCGACGAATACGAACTGCCGACGTCGTCCAGTGAACCGCACGGTCTCACCGTCACCGGAGACGGGACCGTCTTCGTCGCTCTGGAAACCGGAGGACTCGCGTGCCTGGAGCGGACTGCGGTCGTTTCTGAGAACTGACCCCGTTGACCACGGCCACAGCGGTTGGAAGACCGACTATGTCATGGTGAGCTGATGAGCTCGACCGAGTCCACGGCGCGCCCACGCTCGGCTGCAGGCGCGGACGTGGAAACCGAATAGCGACCGCCTCCACGGACCAGAGTGACCCGCCAGGGACAACGGTCATCGACACCACCGGCCAGACGATCGTGACCACCGCAGCCCAGATCCTCGACGTCTGGCTGAATCGGCCCGGAGACCGGAGGTGACGCGACCCCCGGGCGGGAAAGGGGAAATGGGCGTACGCATATCTGTTCCCGGACACGGCGGGCCGGACAGCGTTGACGGCGCGTCATGACACCTTGGAGACCCTGCGGTCGGCCAAGGGCGACTCGTCCTCTTACGGCGCCAGCAACCGCACCGTGCGGTCATCGGAGCTGACGGCGAGGGTGCGCCCGTCCGGGGAGAACGCCACGGACTCCAACCGGCCGGTGTGGCCGGTGAGGGTTTGGCCGACGAGGGTGGGTCTGGTGCGGTCGGTGACATCCCAGAAGCGCACCAGTCGGTCGCCGGAGATGGTGGCGAGGGTGCGCCCATCAGGGGAGTAGGCCAGATCCAGCACCCACAAGAGGGACGGGCTTTCGCCCGAGACGATCGGTTCGCCCAGGGCTGTGGGTCGGGTCGGGTTTGTGACGTCCCAGAACCGGGTCGTGTAGTCGGAGGCGCTGGTGGCCAGGGTGCGTCCGTCGGGGGAGTAGGCGATCGACATCAGCGGGTTGGCGTGGCCGGTGAGGGGCTCGTCGAAGGGGGCCGGACTGGTGCGGTTGGTGACGTCCCACAACCGCGCCGTGCGGTCGTAGGAGCTATTCAGTGATCATGTCCTGCCGAGGTGTGGACGCCTCGTTCGGATCGTCCCTGATCGCTCTCCGCATAGTGCGATCACCCTAGCGCCGCAGGGGATCTGCCCGCCTCCGGGCGGGAACGATCCCCCGCAGGCCGCGGAGCACCGACCGGTCCGGCAGCGGCGTCGACAAGGCGATCTCGGTGCGTGCCTCTGGGGGGCGCGCCGGTGGATCTGATCCCGAAGCAGGGCATGGTCATCGCCGGTGAGACGGACAACCCGGCGGACGCGATCCGCCGGGTGCTGGCCGTGCCGTTGGAAGGCGCGCCGGCTGAGGAACGGCTACACAGGCAGTGAGTGTCGTTTTCCGCCCCGCCTGCTCGGGCCGATCGTCTCCGGAAACCCTTGAGATGATGGGTCGGTGACGACGGCTGCAGCTGCTTCATCCCTCATCCATGGGTCCTGCACGCTGACCCGTGATCTGGCGGTGCCACCAGGCCGCGTCTTCGCGGCCTTCTCCGACCTCGCGCTGCGCCAACGCTGGTTCCGCATACCCGGCGAGCCGGGGTCGGCCCATCACGAGCTGGATTTCCGTGTCGGTGGGCGGGAGGTCGCCCGTGGCACGTTCGCTCCCTCCGGTGTTCCGGAGCAGGTCGAGTATCGCTCGGAATTCCTGGACATCGTTCCCGATGAACGCATTGTGTTCACCTACGCGATCACGGTTGACGGCCGCCGCCACTCCATATCACTCGTCACCGTGGAGCTGGCCGCGGCGGGATACGGCACACGTGTGACCCGCACCGAACAGTACGTGTTCCTTGTCCTCACGGGCGATGGCGGGGTCGACGTCGCCCATCTCGAAGGCAGCATGCGGTTGCAGTTCAACGGACTGGAATCGGCCGTAGGCCGTCCGTGAGCTGGACGGGGCCGGCAACCGGATCACCGGTCGCGGAGCAGCGGTCCCGTGCCGGCATCCACATAGAGCCATTGGCCGTCGATCCGCGTGAACGTGCTGCGTTCGTGCTGCACGTGACGTTCGCCGTCCGCCGTGCGTGCGATCGCGCGGAATTCCACGACACCGCTGTCGTCGCCGGGGCCGCCGTTCACGGCGTCGACGATCTGCAGGGCGCGCCAGGTCAGATCGGCGTCCAGCTCCAGGCGTCTGGGACGGGTTGAAGGATGCCAGGTGCGCAGCAGGTAGGGCGCGAGGCCGCGGGCGAAGGCGCTGTAGCGGGACCGCATGAGAGCTTCGGCGGTCGGCGCCGGGCGCCCGAGGTGGAAAGGCTCGCAGCACTGCGTGTACTCGAGGCGGGAGCCGCATGGGCACCGATCGACGACGCTCATGCCGTGTGGCGCGGTATCACGACGGGCCCCCAGGAACGCATAGCGTGGGCTGAGCTGGTGCCCGACACGCTATCGCGGTGGGGGTCCCGCCGTCGGGCGCCATGATCCGCGGGTGCGGCGGGGATGACAACTGCCAACGGTCCAGGACGGAACGGGGCCGGGACGTGCGCGGACGTCAGCCGGCGGCGAGTGGTGGGTAGGGAAGCCGAGGTGGCGGTGGCCGAGGTGGCGGTGGCCGAGGAGACGATGGATCAGGCGGGCACGCCGCTGGTCTGGTACGTCAGCTACGGGTCGAACCTGCGGTCGTCGCGGCTGGCCTACTACCTGGCGGGTGGGGTGATGCCGGGCACGACCCACACCTACCCCGGTTGCCGAGACCGCCGTCCGCCGCGTGCCGCCGCACCGCTCCTGCTGCCGGGATCGGTGCACTTCGCCCTGGAATCGAAGGTCTGGGGTGGTGGCATGGCGTTCTACGACCCGGCGGCGCCCGGGCTGGCCGCGGCCCGCGCGTACCTGCTCAGCCGTCAGCAGTTCGTTGACGTCGCGGCGCAGGAGATGCACCGGGAACCCGGCGGCGACCTCGACCTGACAGCTCTGACAGCTCTGACCGCTCGGCCCGGCGCCGGCCGGGCCGTTCTCGGGCCCGGCCGGTACGAGACGGTGCTGCTCGTCGGGTACTGGGGCCCGGTGCCGTTGCTGACGTTCACCGCCCCGTGGGCGCTGGCCGATGTCGCTCTCACCGCTCCTTCCGGCGCCTATCTGGACATGCTGGCGGCCGGGTTGGGCGAGTCCCACGGCTGGCCGCCGGCGCGGATCGCCGCCTACCTGGCCGGGCTGCCCGGCGCCCGGGGCGTCTGGCAGCCGGACGAGATCGCCGGACGTCTCATCGCCGCGGAGGCGACCGAACCCGCCTGATGATTCCTTCTCGCCGCGGGTGAGGCGACACGCTGCCATCATCGGCACGCCTGCGCACCAGGGCGGGCTGACGGCGTCGCGGCAGCCCGGCAGGATCGGCTCTGCTTCTAGCCGGCCGACTGCCCTGGGTGTTCCACCGTGCGGGCGAGGATGCCGAGAGTGGCGCGTAGGGCGGCCTCGGGGATGACGGGGAAGGCGCCTCTGGTGCGATACGCCTCGTCGATCTCGCTCCAGTCGTAGTACGAGGTGACCATGGTTCCGGCGTCTTCTCGTTCGAGACGGTATCCATACAGGTGGCGCGGTGGGGGATCAAGCATCACCCCTCGGATGGTCCACTCGATCAGCTCGTCGGCGACGAACCGCGTGATGACTACGGTGACCTCGTACTTTCCGAGCGGGTAGTCGTTGAGGGACTCGCGGTCCATGTGCATGACGAACTCGTCGCCGACGCCTGTCGCCGGCTTTCCGTCGCTCCACTGGAGCATCCCGGAACTGTCGATCGACACGTGGCCGCGCGGGTCGCGGAGCACCTCGAAAATCTTCTCGGGCGGCGCCGCGATATACCGTCGCACCTCGAATCTGGCGTCATTCACTGGACGCTCCTCCACCTTGTTCCGCCGTCCTGTTCCTCGGTCTCATCCGACTATCCGATGACCAGGTCGTCGTGGTTCGGCCTCCGTAGTCGGTGCCACATCTCGTTTCCGGGGAACGGACAGTTCGTGACCGATCGGCCATGGTCGTTGCGGTAGTAGCTGTTCGCCCGTGGATCCATGTAGATCTTGTGCTTCTCGCGGGCGTCGAGCTGGTCGTTGTACCGCCAGTAGGCCTCCTCGGTGACCTCGACGGTGCGCTTCCCGGTGAGGATCAGCTCCTTGGCGAGGTCGAGGAGGTAGCGGGTGACCATCTCCTGGTGGTTGATGACGCCGAGCCCGCCGTACGGGTTCATGTTCGGCCCGTAGATCAGGAACAGGTTCGGGAAACCTGGGAGCATGGTTCCGATGTAGGCGCGGGGGCCGTCCTTCTGCCAAAGGGTGTGGACCGACAGCCCGTTCCGCCCGATCACGTCCATCGGCCAGAGGCATTCGTTCGCGCGGAATCCGGTTGCGTAGACGATGACGTCGACCTCGTGGTCGGTGCCGTCGACCGTGCGTACGCCGGTGGGGGTGATCCGCTCTATCGGGTCGGTGACGAGCGTGACGTCATCGCGCATGATCGCGTCGTACAGGTTGTAGGTGGCATCGACCTGAACGGGCCGCGCGGAGAACGGTGGGTGCGGCGGGATCATCTTCTCGGCCAGGTCCGGCCGGCTCGCCAGCTTCTTGCGTATGAATGCGACCCGCTCGTCGCGGATCTCCTTGTTGACCTCGCTGCGCGCGAACTCGTCGTCGAAGTCGGGGTCGATCTCGCGCAGCGGGCCGGACTGGTACGGGCCGAGCAGCCACGTCGTCCGGAAGCGCATGAAGTGCGGGTGCAACGGCAGGTTCCGGTCCAGCCAGCCGACCTGGTCGGGGAAGGGCGAGAGGTATCCGGTGTGTTCGAAGAGCCACTGCGGGGTCCGCTGGAGGACGGTGACGTGCCCGGCGAGCTTTGCCAGCTCGGGGACGAGCTGCACGCCCGAACAACCGGTGCCGATCACGGCGAACCGCTTGCCGGCGAGGTCCAGGTCCTCCGGCCAGCGCGCGGTGTGGAACGCTCGGCCCTCGAATGTCTCCATTCCGTCGATGTGGGGGATGCTCGGCCGGGAGAGCAGCCCGACCGCGCTGATGACCGCGTCGGCGCGCAGCACCCGCTCGCCATCCGGGCCTCTGGCCACGACCTCCCAGGTCGAGGTGTCCTCGTCCCAGGTCATCGTGGAGACCTCGGTGTCGAACACGATGTGCTCGCGCACCCCGAACTCGTCGGCGAACCAGTTGAAGTACTGCTGGTTCTCGTCCCGTGAGCACCATGGTGACGGGGTTTCCGCCGTTACCCCGAGGATGTGGGTGTAGGCCCGGCTGGGGGAGTCGACGCGGGCACCGGGATAGCGGTTCTCATACCAGGTTCCACCGACACCGGAGTTCTTCTCCAGCAGGGTGAAGGTGATTCCGGCATGTTTGAGCTGGGCCGCCACGTTCAGGCCGCCCATGCCGCCACCGACGATGACGACGGAGAAGTTCTGGAGGCGTTGCGGGTCGGGCGCCGGGGTGTCCGCGTCCCAGGACAGCCCGCGGGCCCATGGGTCGAGGCCGAGCTCTTCCACCCACAGCTCGATGTCCTCGGCCGGTACCTCGTCCACACCCCCGGCCAATGCGAGGCTGCGCGGGAGCCGCTCCCGCGGGCCGGGGCCGAGTGGACCCGCACCTGAGTCGCGATAGTCCTTCAGGAAACGGGCGGTCCTGCGCCGCAGAATGTCGACGTCGGCTGGGTCGGTCAGCCCGAAGGAAAGATTTCCACCCACATAGCCGGGTACCGGGCCGATCTTTGTGGCGGCGACGCTCTCATCCCCGGTGAGCTGGTACAGCAGCCCGCGTAAGGCTAAAGGATCGGCGTAGGTCACCGCGTCGTCGATCTGCTCGTCGCTGGCGTCGAGAAGCTCCGGCCGAGACTGCCCGTTTCCCGTGGTCACGTCTTCCACTACCTCCGGTTTTCCGTGGTGGCGACATTCGCAGAAGTACGAGCAGTCGCTCAGGCTGGTGGCGGCGGCTGCACAGCCCGCAGATGGTCCGCCATCATCAGCGGTGTAACCGCCATCACCCCGCCGTCGACCGGCAGGACGACCCCGGTGATCCAGCGGGCCTCGTCGCTGGCGAGGAACACGGCGGCCCAACCGACGTCCCAGCCGTCGCCGCCCGTGCCCAGCATCGTTGACGCCGCCGCCATCCGCTGGCGGTAGTCCGCTTCCGGAGTGACACCGACGACCGAGAACAACAACGGGGTCGTGATGTGGCCGGGGGCGATCGCGTTCACCCGGATTCCCTGCCTGCCGTGCGCATACGCCATGTCGACGGTGAGCGCGTGCATGCCACCCTTCGCCGCGGCATAGCTGGCATAGCCGCCACCGCGGACCCCGGCGATCGAGCCGATGTTCACGATCGACCCGGAGCCTCTGGCCGCCATCACGGGGACCGCGCTCTTACTCGCGAGGAACATCGTGCGCAGGCTGAGCGCCTGCACCCGGTCCCAGTCGGCCTCGCTGGTGTCGACGACGGTGCCGGCCGTCGAGACGCCGATGTTGTTCACCAGGACGTCCACCGTGCCGAAGGTGTCGACGGCCGTGGCGACCATCGCCTCGCAGTCCGCCGCCTTCGTCATGTCCCCGGCGAAGGTGACGGCCTCCCCGCCCTCACCCTCGATGATCTTCTTGGTCTCGGTGGCGCGGTCGGGGTCGATGTCGGCCAGCACCACTCGCGCGCCCTCGCGGGCCAGCAGAATGGCGCAGCCTCGGCCGGTTGCCATGCCGGGGCCTGGCGTCGAGCCGGCCCCGGTGACGACGGCGACCTTGCCGCCGAGACGCCCCTGCGTGGTCATTCGCAAACTCCCGGTCGGCGCGTTGTCTGACCAGCACGTTAGTTCGGACCGGACGGCGTCACAAGTGGGTGTTCACTTTCTTTGTCGGCCAGAGTCCCGCTCGGGTCGGGTGACGGCTCGTCATCCGGGCTGCCCGCAGGACGCGGCGGATGAACGCGGCTCGGCTGGTGCGCGCCGGCGCGGAGTAGGCGGACGGAGTAGGCGGACACCGCGTCGGTGCCCCGCCGATCACCGGGCAGGGCGGACCATCCGGCGGCTCGTGCTCTCGGATTCGTGCTGATGCGGTGCGCGCGAGGCGATCTTCGTGCTTCCTGTCCGGGCGGGCCGGCGGCAGGCTACGGATCGGAGCCGGGCTGGGCGTGCCGTCACTCTCGGACTCGGACGACAACGCGGATGAGAATCGACGACGTCACGGTGAACAGGTGCGCTCCACTCACTTCTGAATCGTTCTTTGCGTCTCGGCGGCGGAGAACGCGGGCTGGGGCTCGTACTTGATAGTCCGGCGAGGCCGGCTTCTCCACGGGAGTCCCGCGGGAGCGTGAGTTCGGTCCGGCGTGTCGAGCCCGGTTTCGCTGTCCGGCAACCGATGCTCCTCTCGTCCGCGGGAAGATCCGCTGGGAATTCCGGCGTGACTGGCGCGGTGTTTTTGGGAGAGAGGTCCATGAAAGTCGCTCGATTCACCGGGCTTGGTTCGAAGGTCCGGTCCAGTTGTATCGTCGGTACACTTCTGTTGGGTGCGCTGGTCGGCGTCGCTACGCTGCCCAACACGGCCGCGCTCGCGGACGGGCCCGACAGGGCGAACATTCGCGTCATGACACAGAACACGTATGTGGGCAGCGATTACCAGGCCATTGTCGACGCGAAGACGCCGGCGGAGTTCGCCGCGGCGGTGACGCTGACATACCAGCAGATTCTGGCGTCAGACCCGAAGGCGCGCGCCGCCGCGGTTGCCCGCGAGATCGTGCGGAACCGGCCCGATCTGGTCGCTCTGCAGGAGGCGGACATCCTACGTACCGGGGCGGCGCCGGCGACGAACGTGCAGTCAGACCAGCTCAAGGCTCTCCTCGCCGCGCTCCGCGCGCAGGGCCAGCCCTACCAGCCGGTGGCGATCGTGCCCGAGCTCGATGCCGAGTACCCGAGCACCCTTGGCTTCGATGTACGCATCAGCGCGCGGAACGTGATTCTTGCCCGGGTCGGTCGCGTCAGGGTGTCGAACCTGCAGGCACAGACGTTCGCGGTCAACCAGGTGTTCCAGTCCGCGGTCGGCTCGATTACCTTCCGCAACGGCTGGACGTCGGTCGACGCCGTCGTCGGTGGCCGCGCCTTCCGGTTCGTCACGACCCACCTGGAGTCGAGCCCGCCGTTCACCACGCAGCTGGCGCAGGCGCGGGATCTTGTTGCGAGCGCGGCGAACACCCGGCTCCCGGTGGTGTTCGCCGGTGATTTCAACACCACGGCCAACGACCCTCAGAACCCCACATTCCCGACGTACCAGTTCCTGCTTGATTCCGGTTTTGTCGACGCCTGGGCCAAGAAGAACCCCGGAAATCCCGGCTTCACCTGCTGCCAGGCGCCCGACCTGCGTAATCCGGTCTCCGCCCTGATTACGCGAATTGATCTGGTCCTCTTCCGTGGAGGCTTCGACGTGGCCGATGTCCACCGGGTTGGGGACAGTCAGAGTGACCGCACGCCGTCAGGGCTGTGGCCGTCCGACCATGCTGGCGTCGTCGCGACTCTGCGGCTGCCGGACCGGGGGCACGGCGGCTGAGAGCCGTCATAAGTAGCCGGAACACCCGAGAAGCCCGGTGTACCCAGACACCGCGATGTGCTGGGAGGCCGGTGCGGGTGGCCGTCGTCGTGCCCGCGCAGGCGTGGCGCACGACGACGGCCACCGCGCTGAGGTCGATTCCGAGGGGTTCATCCGCACCAGGAGGTTACGGCGCTGTTCGAGTCCCGCTTTGGGTGGTGCGGGGCAGGTCCGACGCCCGTGAGCCCTCCAACCTGACCCGCAGGCTCTGCAGGCCGCGGATGGTCAGGGTCTCGCGATAGGTCGGCTCCGGATCCAGCACGGCGAAGGCATGCGCGTGGCGCAGCAGCGTCGTCAGGACGATCTCAAGCTCAAGCCGGGCGAGCTGTGCCCCGAGGCAGAAGTGGATGCCGAGCCCGAACGCCAGGTGGCGAGGAGCCGGAGTGGGGCCGGCGAAGCGGGTCACGTCCAGTCGGTCCGGGTCGGGGAACACCCGGGGGTCCCGGTTGGCGCCGGCGACCAGGATGACGACGGCCTCGCCGCGGCCGAAGTCCCGGCCGGCCAGGTGCCGATCCTGGAGCGCGACCCGGTTGGTGAAATGAACCGGCGGATCGAACCGGAGCAGCTCGTCGACGGCCGAGGGGATCAGATCGGGCCGCTCGCGCAGCAGGTTGAGCTGGTCGGGGTGACGGCCCAGGGCCAGCACCATGTTGCCGGTCATGTGCACCGTCGTCTCGTAGCCGCCGAAGAGCAGCAGTACGCAGATGTCCTGTAGTTCCGTCTCGGTGAGACGATCCCCGGCGTCGTCGATCGTGGCCAGCTGGCTGATCAGGTCCGGCCCCGGCCGGGCGCGGCGTTCGGCGACCAGCTCGCGGAAGTATTCGGAGAACGCCGCCGCGGCGATCTCCCGGCCGCGCAGCTCGTCCTCGACGAGCAGCGGATCCGGGTCCAGGCCCCTGGCCAGTGCCCGGACCCAGGTGTCGAAGCGCGGGTGGTCCTCGATCGGAACGCCGAGCAGCTCGCAGATCACGGTGATGGGCACGGTCGCGGCAAGATCGGCGACGAGGTCGAACTCGGCGGCGGCGAGCGCGCTGGCCACCGCGCGTTCGGCGGTCCGTTCGACAAGCGGGCGCAGCCGCTCCATCGCCCGTGGGGTGAACGCCTTGCTGACCAGCCCACGCAGGCGTGTGTGGTCGGGTGGGTCCATGCGGATGAAGGATCCCGGGATGTTCTCGGCCACGACACCTGGTCGGATGGGGCTGATTCCCGCGGAGTATCCGTGGCCCCACCGAGGGTCGCTCAGGACCGTCATGCAGTCGTCGTGCCCGGTGACCAGGTGAACGTCGAACGGGGTCGCGACGAGCGGGCCCAGCTCGCGGGCAGCGTGGTAGCAGGGGTACGGGTCGTTGCGGTTCTCGAGGCTGAACATGTCGAGGACCGTGTCGAGGACCGTCTGGGCCGGGTCGGGGGCAGGCATCGCCCTTGTCTCCTCGCTTCGGGCTCGCCCGACATCCAGAGGCCCGTCGGCAGCAGTACTGCGCGGCGAACCTCGGCCGATCATCCGGGCGAGGGGAACAGGTTGGACCCTTCCCCACTGCACCCTGCCCGGCATCCTGGCGCCCGGCCTGGCGGATCAGAACCCGCAATCAAACGATTCATTCGCTCGCCGGCTGGTTGTTCATGATTCTGTTTCTCGCAGTGCGCCGGCGAGGACCGCGACCACCATTGCGCGGAGGGCATCGGTTCGTGGTGGCGTGCCAGTGCGATCGGCGAACAGCAGATGCCCAGCCCCGATCAGCGCGGGAGCGAGCGTGTCGATGTCGGCGTCGGCGTTGACGCGACCCAGGTCGCGTTCGGCGGCGAGGTAGGAAGCGATCATGGCTGCGGCCTCCGTCAGGACCGGGACGCCCACCGGCCAGGTCCGGCGCAGCCGGGCGCGCAGCTCGTCCCGGAAGGTGATGAGGGGGACGATCGCCACGGCCACCGAGGAGAACAGGTCCGCCAGGACGCCGGTCAGGTTGTCGGCGACGGTTCCGGTGCCGGCGGTCTCGCGCAGGGCGGTGGCCTCGGTGCCGAGTCGGCCGGCGCGGTCGAGCACGAACTCGGCCAGGAAGTCGTCGAAGTCGTCGAAGTGCCGGTGCAGGACGCCCTTGGCGCACCCTGCCTCGGCGGTGACCGCCCGGCTGGTCAACGCGCTCGGCCCCTGCTGGCGCAGGACCCGTTCGGTGGCGTCGAACAACTGGGTGCGCACGTCGCGGATGTGTACCCCTGTCGGCACCGCCGCGTCCTCCTCCTGTGAAGGCTCCGATCGCTCCCTAGTGGGCATGCGCCCACTAGGGTGGGCGCATGCCCACTAGTTCGCAGGATCAACCGCGACCATCGGGGAACGAGCCTCATCGGGCCAGGCGGGTCGCGGAGTCCTTCGGGGCGGACGCCGAGCGCTACGACCGGACTCGCCCGCACTATCCTGACGCACTCGTCGAGCGGATCGTCGCCGCGAGTCCCGGGCGCGACGTGGTCGACGTCCTGGACATCCTCGATGTCGGCTGCGGCACCGGGATCGAAGCCCGGCAGTTCCAGGCGGCGGGATGCCGGGTGCTGGGAGTCGAGCCAGACCCCCGGATGGCCCGGTTCGCGCGGCGCCGCGGAACCGACGTCGAGGTGGCGACCTTCGAGGACTGGGACCCGGCCGGCCGGGATTTCGACGCGGTCGTCGCCGGCACGGCCTGGCACTGGGTCGACCCGATCGCCGGGGCGGCCAAGGCGGCCCGGGTGCTGCGGCCCGGTGGCCTGATCGCCCCTTTCCACCACGTCTTCCAGTACCCGCCGGAGATACTGGACGTACTCGGCGCTGCCTACCGGCAGGCCGCGCCGGACACGCCGGTCAACCTCGACCCGCTGCGCCAGGCCCTGGACGCCTACCAGGCGCTTTTCACCAAGATCGCTGACGGTATCCGTAGTTCGGGCGGGTTCGGTGAACCGGAGCAGTGGCGGTTCGACTGGGAGCGCACCTACACCCGGGACCAGTGGCTGGACCAGCTACCCACCCACGGCGGGCTCACGCTGCTCCCACCGGATGGGCTGGCGGCGGTCCTGGCGAGCATCGGCACCGCGATCGACGCGATGGGCGGCAGCCTCACGATGTCCTACGCCACGGTCGCGGTCGTCGCGTCGCGAACCGGCGCCGTCGGATCACAGGGCGAGTTCGTGGTCCGTTGATGCCTGGAGGGCGGGGATCAATGCGCTGACCCGTTCAAGCTGGTCGAGCTGCGAGGTCAGGTCCAGGGCACCCAGCCGGGTGACGAGGTGGCGCGCTCCGGCGGCGACATACCGGGCCAGGCCCGTGAGGACCTGGTCGGCCGGGCCGGTGAGCACCGCCTGGATCCTCGCCAGATCGTCCAGTGGCATCCCGTAGGTGGCCCGGGCGTAGTCCTCCATTGCTCGGCGGCCGCGTTCGGGGTCGTCGTCGATCCGTACCGAGACGAACAGTGCGGGGGTGATGTCGCCGTCGGCCCGACCGGCGCCGGCCGCCGCCGTGCGGACGTCCCGGAGCCCGGACGCGTAGTCGGCGGGGTCGGGCGGGTAGGGCAGCCAGCCGTCGTACATCCGGCCGGTGCGGCCCAGCGCGGCCGGGGTCGCGCCGCCGAGCCAGATCGGTGGGCCGCCCGGCCGGAACGGCCTGGTCGCGGGCGGGAGGTCGGTGAACCTGAGGAGCTCGCCGTGGAAGGAGCCGGCGCCGTTCCACAACGCCCGCCACAACGCGACCGTCTCGTCCAGTCGGGTGAAGCGCCGTTCCCACGGCACCTCAGACAGGTCGTAGAACGGGCGGCCGAACGGGCCGGGGAAGCCGGCGCCCACCGCCACCGTGAGCCGCCCGCCGGAGAGCAGGTCGATCGACGCCAGGGACTGCGCGGCCTGGACCGGCCTGCGCAGGAACGGCAGCAGCGCGCCCGTTCCCAGGGCCACGGCCTCGGTCGCGGGGGCGAGCGCGGCCAACATCGTCAGCGCTTCGATGCGTGGGCTGATCAGCGTGTCGTTGACGAAGAGCGAGGTGAAACCGAGGCCTTCGGCCCGGCGCCCGAAGGCGACCAGCTCGCGGGGATCATCGCCTGGGCCCCACTGGGAGGCGCCGGTCGGAAGCAGTACGCCGATGTTCATGGCGACGATGCTCGCGGCCGCGTGGTGCGGCAACAATTCCCGGCAGGGAATGCCCAGCGGCGATACCCAGGCGGGGAAGGCCGTCGGGGAATGCCCGGGAGCCGTCGCCGGTACAACAGATCCGTGGACTTTCCCCGCGCGCTCCGCGACCGCCGTACCCACCGGCGTCTCAGCCAGCTGGATCTGGCGCTGCGGGCGGGAACCACCCAGCGCCATCTCAGCTTCATCGAGTCGGGCAGATCCGTCCCCGGCCGGAACATGGTTCTGCGCCTGGCCGAATCACTCGAACTGCCGTTGCGGGAGCGTAACGAGCTGCTGGCCGCCGGATACGCGCCCGTCTACCCGGAGAGCTCGCTCGACGACCCGGCGCTGGCCCCGGTGCGCGCGGCGATCGAGCACATCGTTCGTGGGCACCTGCCATACCCGGCACTGGTCGTCGACCGCAACGGTGACCTGATCGCGGCGAACGACACGTTCGACCTGATCACCGAGGGTGCGGCGCCCGAGCTGGTCGGCCCGGGAAAGAACGTCTACCGGCTCGCGCTGCATCCCGACGGCATCGCGCCGCGGATACGCAACCTCGCCGAATGGGCGCGGCACATCCTGGCGCGCCTGGGCCATCTGACGCGGCTGCGCGCCGAACTCGCCGGCTACGTTCCCGAGCTGGCGCCGTCGGACGGGTCTCTCGGTTTCGCGGTTCCGCTCCACCTGGGGTCATCACGCGGTGAGCTGCGCCTGATGACGACCGTGACGTCCTTCGCCACCGCCGTCGATGTGACCCTCGCGGAGCTGAAGCTGGAGGCGTTCCTGCCGGTCGACACCGCGACGGCAGCGGCTCTCTCCGCAGCCGCTCTCTCCGCAGCCGCTCTCTCCGCAGCCGCTCCCTCGGTAGCCGCCCTCTCGGCGGCTACCGAGGCCGGCTGAGGCTTTCCGGGCCGGGTGTGGCACACACGCACTCGCTGTTGCCGCGATGTTGCGTAGCGGCGCCGAACGTTGGGGAAAGTTTTGGGCTGGCACGTAAACCTGGCCGCACCGAAGTCGCTCTTAGGAGGTGGAAACAGCCGAAGGGCAGCTGGGGTACCCGGTGGGTGATGTCACCGCCACCAGCGCCCACCAGAGCAGCAGGAGGCGTCGATGGCGGAACGTCCTGACAGCCCGTCCCTCATCCGATCGCGGTGGCATCCCTCGGGGCGGCGGCTGACCCGCGCCCTCGGCAGGCTGACGGCGGTGGCCCTGGTCGGGCTGGTGACCGCCACAGCCGCGGGCCCGGCGTCGGCTGCCGGCCCCGGCGGTGGCGGCCCTGGCGGTGGTGGCGGCCGGACGTCGGCTCCGACCGTGGACGGGGTGAAGGTCGGCTGGCTGCCCAGGGGCGTCAGCCTCGTCGATGTGCAGCCGACCACACGGATCGGCAGGAATGTCATCGTCGCCCGTTTCGAGGGCGCTGACACCCGCGTTTCGCTGACCATCCAGCGGGAGACACCGGACGCCACGCTCGATGAAGTGGCCAGCGCCTACGCCCAGTACTACCCCGCGCAGTATCTGGGACGGATCGCGCTGCGCGGCACCGAAGCCGTCACCCTGCGGGCCAGCAGCGGCGGAATCAACGAGCTGACCTGGGTCGAAGGTGACCCGTCCGTGGTGCTGACCGTCGGCGGCTCCGTCGGTGGGATCAAGACCCCCACGGTGGGCCCGCTGCCCGAGGCCGACCTGCTCCGCATCGCGGGTTCGCTCACCGTCGGCCCGGCTCCGGCGCAGACGGCCTGGCAGAAGGCGTCGGAACCGCGGATCAGGGCTGCCTTCCCGGCTGCCCTCAACAGCTCCGAGGCCCCGCCGCGGGTTCCGCTGGCCGCCGTCGAGAACGGCCAGCGCCTGGTCAGCCTCCTGGAGCAGTTCCGGGCCACCTACCCGGGCCTGACCGCGCAGATCACCGTGAACCAGGTCTACGTCTGGGCGCATGACCGTGCCTCGGTCACCTTCACCATCGCCTACAGCTACGGGGGCTTTTCCGGTTCGATCGGTAGCAGCGGCCAGGCAGTGTTCGACCACGGCTCCTGGAAGGTCTCGGAGCAGACCTACCGCAACGTGCTCGGACTTGCGTCCGGGCTCGGAGGTGCTGTGGCGTAGCCCGCTGACCAGCGGTTTCCGGAGGTCATGCGGCCATGATGCGCCGCGCCGCCGGAGCCGGTGACTGCCTGACCGCTCGTCGGCGACGCGCGCGAACCCCGCGCCGCCGGCGACTCACAGTCGGCTCAGCGTGCCCGCGGGGGCGACGGTCCGCATCACGGCGGACCGTCGCCCCGTCGCCGTCCACGCGGCGGAACCGGGCCGCCGGGCCCATCGATGGGGGCACTCGATGGACGGGGCGTCCTACGAGTCGTTCGAGGATTTCATCACCGCCTCGGCAGACCGTTTGATGAGGACCGCCTTTTTGCTCACCGGCAACCGCCATGCGGCCGAGGACCTGCTGCAGGGCGCCCTGGAACGCACCTATCAGCGATGGGACCGGGACCGGATCGTCACACCGGAGGCCTACGTCCGCCGGGTGATGGTGAACGCGGCCTCGCGCCGTTGGCGGTCACGGCAGTTCTTCCGGGAGGTGCCGCTGGACGCCGCCGCCGAAAAGGCCGACGCGTCCAGCGCGCCGGAGCTCGGATTACGGGACCAGGTGCTGCGTGCGCTGCACGAACTGCCGAAACGGCAACGTGCCGTGGTCGTCCTGCGTTATTACGACGACCTGTCGGAAGCGGCGGTCGCCGAGATCCTCGGCTGCAGCGTGGGCGCGGTCAAATCCCACGCGTCACGGGCGCTGGCCCGGCTGCGGACGAGCCAGCATCTGGGAGATATCCGCGTCCGAAGCGAGAGGGGGCACTGATGCCAGCCGAGCCGGCAGATGACGATCGTCCCGGCTCCGGGCCGCGTTCGCAGGTGCGCTCCGGGCGGCATGCCGCGCGTCGTTCAGGGCGGCGTTCCAGATCGGGTTCCGGGGCCGGCTCCAGCCAGCCTCCCGTACCTGATCCGGTCTTCGAGCAGACGTTGCGTGAGCTCTTCGACCGGGCCACTCAGTCCGTCACGGCACCGCCTGGACTGGCCGCCAGAGTGTGCACTCCCGTGCGACCGGGCCGCCCTGGGCGGCGAATGGCGCTCGCGCTTGGCGCCGTGGTGCTGGCGACGAGCGGCGTGATCCTCGGCAGCGTGACCGTCGTCCGGGACCTCATTCCTGACCGGGGTGCGTACTCCATCGCATCAGCGGACGGCAGCACGAGCCCGGGGCCGGCCACCGGGGAGGTCGTACATCCGGATGCGGCGGCGACCAGCGCGGTGTCCACCCCACCGGTGTTCTCCGGCCCACCGGTGTTCTCCGCTCCGCAGCCCTCCTACGCCCAGCCGGACCAGGCCACGATCGACGAGATCACGACCGCGTTCACCAAGGCCTTCGATGCTTCCGGCGAGATCGGCGCCGGGTTGGCCTATGTCCAGAACGGCGAGAGCTACCACGACATGGCCGTTCAGTGGAGGCAGCGCTATCCGGGTGTCGCCGCAAGCCTCAAGGTATCGCCTGAGAACATCAGACTGACCGCCAGCGACCAGGCCGCGGTGAGCCTCCTCATCACCCACTCCGACCCCACGCTCGGTGCGAAGTGGGGGTACGAGATCAGGCGGGAGGCGAGCGCCGTCCGCATCGCCGGCCGTTGGCTGGTCAGCGCCAGCACGTACTCGTTTCTCGTCGGAACCTCCTGAGCCGAGGGCCGGGGCCGACGGGCTGGTTCGGCCGGTCGAGGCCGAGGCGGCGACGATACCCATGCCCAAGGCTGGCCCGGCCACGCCGCCCGTCATCCCAGATGCGCGGCCTCGGGCGTCGTGGGTCCCGGTGTGAGCCAGCGTTCGCGGTATTCCGACGGGCTCTCCCCGGTCCAGGTGCGGAAGGCGCGGGCGAGCGCGCTGCCGCTGCCGAACCCCACCTCGACGGCGATCTCGCCGACCGACATCGTCGATGTACTGAGCATGGCCATGGCCCGGAACAGCCGCGCCTGCCGCAGATGGTCCCGCCACGTC
This sequence comes from Parafrankia irregularis, assembly GCF_001536285.1. Lineage (NCBI taxonomy): Bacteria > Bacillati > Actinomycetota > Actinomycetes > Frankiales > Frankiaceae > Parafrankia > Parafrankia irregularis. The sequence continues at coordinate 63,211 of NZ_FAOZ01000034.1, forward strand.
TGGCCGAGCACCGCCGCGAATCGGCGCCGCAGCGCGCGCTCGGAGATGCCGACGGCCCGGCACACCGAGACCGCGTCGGCGTCGGCGAGGTGGCCCGCCGTGTAGGCGATCACGTCCTGGACGATCACGTCGTCGCAGATCGGCAGGGACAGCGGTGCCGTGTGGGCGAGCTGCTGGCGGACGACCCCGGCCAGCGCGTGGAAGAAGATGCCGGCCTCGGCGGCGTCATCCGTCGCCCCGCTTTCCCCGCACGCCCCGCTCGCCCTGCTCTCACCGTGAATGGGCCACCGCACCGCGTACCGCATCATCTCCCGCAGCACCGGCGGTACGGCGATGATGGCCGTTCGTGTCTGTGGGAAGGCGAACTCCGCGGGGTCGAAGAAGACCGCGATCGTGGTCACGTCCCGCAGTAACGGCGCATGTTCGACGCCGGCCGGAATCCACGCCGCGTGCAGGGGCGGCAGAAGGTAATGCGTCTGCGGGGTGTAAATCTCGGCCAGGCCGTCGACGGCGTACTCGATCTCGTGCAGGTCATGCCGATGCCAGTAGGAAATCGGTTCGGTCGCGCGATGTTCCACGGTACCGGCGGTGACCGTCACGCTCCGGCGCATCGGTATCAGTGGCGCGTCGGGCACGACCGGATCGTAGTTCGGGGCGCCGCCTGCCCGAAAGCGATCTGGCCGTCGGGGTGGGCAATCGGGCCGTTCGGGTCGTACCCCGGTGTCGAGATCCCCCTACTGTCGTGCACGCCGGCGGGCCGAGGGGCCGGCCTGGCGACCGGCCCGCGACCCCGCGGTCCGCGTTCGCGGATCTCTGCCGCCGAGGAGACGACGAGACCATTGGACGAGCGAGACTTCCGGTCCGCGGCGATGGCGTTGGCCGCGATGGACCACCTGGGCGTGCCCGAGCTGAGGACCCTCTACAAGCTGGAACGGACCGCGGCCCGGCTTTACGAGCGACTGGCCGACCGGATCGACGACGGCGAGGCCGCGGAACTGGTCCGCCGAAACGCGAGGGAGGAACTGGGGCACGCCAATCGGGTGTGTCGCGCTCTCACCCTCAAAACCGGCCATCCCTTCCAGCCGACGCCGGACCTGGATGAGGGCTACCCGGTCGAGGCCCCCGCCATGGTGGACGCGGCACTGCTGGCCGCCGTCGTCGCCGGGGAACGCGCGGGAGACGCGGACTACCAGCGGTGGGCGGACGCGGAGCCCGACCCCGAGGTCGCCCGCCTCCTGCGGGCCAGCGGACGCGAGGAGGCCGGCCACGCCGATCGCTTCCTCCAGGCGATCGACCTGCTCGGCGCGGGCCACTGACAACGCGGAAAATCTCCCTGTCTGCACTGTCGTTCCATCGTTCTCCCGGCTGTCTCACGACTGTCTCCCTGCACTTCCAGGAGGAAGCCATGGCATTTGATGGTGTCTCGCACCTGAGCCTCACCGTGACGGACCTCGACCGAAGCACCGCCTGGTATCGGGACGTTCTCGACTGGAAGGAACTGGTCCGCGACCGCGGCGAAACGACGACGTTCGCCCACGGAGTGCTTCCCGGCGGGCTGAGCATCGTCCTGCGTCAACACGATCAACCGGGCGCGACCGCCTTCGACGAGACCCGGCCCGGCCTGGACCATCTGTCGTTCTCGGTGTCGGAACCGGCGGACCTGGACCGGCTGGTGTCAAGGCTCGCCGGCATCGGCGCCGTGTTCACCCCGACCCAGGAGCTGCCGTTCGGGCGGCTGCTCGCCTTCCGCGACCCGGACAACATCGCGCTGGAGGCACTCCTGCCCGGGTGAGGGCATTGTGGCCGGAGGGGGAGGACACCGTGGCGACCGCTGCGGGGAGCCTCCTGCCGGCCATGCTGTCACCGCCGCGGGCGTACCCAGCCAGGGTCCACCTCGCCGCGGACGGGGCGTGCCGCCGGAAACGCGGTTCGTCACGGCGAATTCGGTGAATGGCATCCCTGGCTACGCGGTGTTCCAGTGCTGAAGCTCGAATGGATGCCGTAGATCGAATCGACCGGTTTACCGCGCGGCGGTGCCGCCGCCGCTTTCGGTCGGGAACTGCCCGGTCGGAACCGGACGGGTATCCCCTCTCCGGGGCTTCGGCGCTCGGCCGTAGGATCCGCGCCGTGCCACATGAAATGGGTAGGCTCACCGCGGTGGTCCGTAAATCCCGTCGAATGACGGGTTTCCGCCGTGTTGGTTGACCGGGCGCGGGTGGAAGCGGCGCTGCCCGGCTACGAGCTGGGTGAGCAGCTGGGTGCGGGCGGCTTCGGGCTGGTGCTGGCCGCTTCGCACCGTCGTATGGCCCGCGACGTCGCCATCAAGGTGCTCGCCGGAGCTGGTCGGGTCGGGGATGAGCTCGCGCCTGGGCTCGGGGAGGACCGGGCTGCGGCGGGCATCGCCAGTGAAGCGGTCATTCTGGCGAACCTGGATCATCCGCACATTGTCAGGGTGTACGACTATCTTGAGTTCGATGACCTTCGCCTGATTGTCATGGAGAGGCTTTCCGGGGGGCCGCTCAGCAGTCATCTGAATGTCCTGGGCGGGCCGCGGGCATGTGCCGTCGGCCTCGCGGTGGCCAGTGCGCTCACCTGCGCGCATGGTCACGGTGTTCTGCACCGTGACATCAAGCCGGAGAACATGCTTTTCGACGCGGCGCGGCTGTTGAAGGTCGCCGACTTCGGGATCGCGAAACTGGTGACCGGCCCGGAGGCGATGGCCAGCGCGGTGGTCGGCACTCCGCTTTTCATGGCTCCCGAGCAGATGGCGGCCGGCCGGTTGAGTGCGGCCACCGACCTTTATTCACTCGGAGTGGTCCTGCATCTGCTGTTGTCGGGTGGCACGGCGGCGGTGAACGGGTCGGCCGTCGTGCCACCGGTGGTGTGGCAGGATCATCTGGCCGCCCGGCGCCTGCTGCCGGATGACGTGCCGGCGCCGGTCGCGGCGGTGGTGCTGCGGGCGCTCGCAGAGGACCCGGCGCAGCGTCCGGCCTCGGCCCGGGAACTGGCGATGGAGCTGGCCGAGGCCGCCGCTGGTTCCTACGGCAGCGGGTGGATCGCCCGCACGGGCCTGGTGCTCTACCTGGACGAGGCGGTCCGCTCGGTTGCCGAGCGGGAGTCGCCTTCGCCGCTTCCACGCCCACCGGCGGCCGGGGCGGCATCCGGTGAGTCGGCGGCGGGCACGCCGGTAGTGGGCACGCCGGACCCGGATGGGTCCGCTTCAGGCGCCGCTGCCCCTGACCTGCCTGCCCCTGACCTGCCTGCCCCTGACCTGTCGGCTCGCGACCTGTCGGCTCGCGAAACCCCCGTTCCGGGCGGGTCGCAGACTCCTCGCCCCGGTGCGGCACGACGTAAGCACCGCGCCCCTGCTGTTCCCGGCAAGAGCGGTCGAGGCCTGAACCGGCGGAGCCTCCTGATCGGCGTTCCCGCCGCCGCGGCTGTCGCGGCCGCCGGCGTCGGCGCGGCGGTCGCCGTGAACCGGGCCCGCGACAGCACCCCGGACGAACCTGTTCTACGTCCGCTCGGCGAACCACTGCCTGGTCATACCGGCTGGATCACCTCCCTGGTGGCCTTCCCGGATGGTCGGACCCTGGCCAGCGGCAGCAGCGATGGCACGGTCCGGCTGTGGGATGTCTCGGATCCGGCGCACCCGCGCGGGATGTGGGCGTCGCCGGACCTCGGCGAGGGAGTGCTGTCGCTGGCGTTGTCCACCAACGGATATCAGCTCGTGAGCGGGCACTGGGACCGGAAGGTTCGGATGTGGAACGTCCGCGACCCCGAGAACCCGGCCGAGATCGCCATCCGCCTGCCGGCCGGCAGGGACCGGGTGACGTCGGTGAGTTTCGGCGATGACCCGCGCATCCTGGTCTGCGGGGGCCAGTTCGGCGAGGTGCGGATCTGGAATGTGGCCGACCCGACGAACCCGGGCCAACTCGGCCTCTTCGACGCTGTGCAGAACACGGTTGGCACGGTGCCGAGCGTGGCCGACAGCCGGCAGGGCAAGATCACCTGGGTGCGGCCGACGCTCGCCCCGTACGCCACGCTCGTCGTGGCCTACGACGGCGAGGCGATCCAGCTCTGGGACCTGCCGGCCCTCGACGCCCCGTCGCGGATCCCACGGCCCCTACGCGGGCACAGCGGCGAGGTGCACGGATTCGCCTTCTCCCCGGACGGGCTCGTGCTCGCCTCCGGGGGCAAGGACCTCGACATCCGCCTGTGGGATCTGACCAACGCGACCGATCCGAAGACGCTCGGCAAGCCGCTGACCGGGCACAAGAGCAGAGTGTGGGCGCTGGCGTTCTCCAGCGACAGAAACCGGCTGGTGAGCGGTAGCTGGGACCGGACCATCCGCCTGTGGGGTGTGGAGAATCCGGCGGCCCCGCGGCTGGTGGCGAAGTCCGGCACCGACCACAAGGACCAACTGCTGGCTGTCGCGTTCGCGCCGGACGGCCGCACCGTCTTCAGCGGATGCAAGGGAGGTGAGATAAGGGTGTGGGACGTCTCCGGTCATTTCGCCGGCACGGCACCGTGATGTTCAGCGCACGACGTCGGCGAGGGCCTCGTCACCCAGCCCGATGGCGTCGTAGTGCCGGCGGGCCGTTTCCAGCTTGGTGAAGACGTCCTCATATCCGACCGCGCTGCCGTCGGGATCGACGTACACGTACGACCCCGAGACGTGAAAGAGGGTCACCATCTCGTCGACGTCCTCGGGGACAACCAGGGTGTGCGTCTCTCCGGGTGGCTCGAAAGCGTAGCCGCCCGCCGTCGCGACCCAGTCGTGCTCGAGGTAGTGCCAGCGCCCACGCAGGGTGAACGCATGGACGGGCCCGGCATGCCGATGCCGCGACAGAACCCCGCTGCGCCGAACCCGCAGCAGATTGACGTAGTACCCCTGAGTGACGCACAGGAACAGTGGACGGAAGTCCACACCGGGCGCCTGCGGAACCCAGAGCTCCTCATCGCAGTCCAGATCGAGGGCGTCGGCGATGACGACATCCGAAACCATGCCGGGTGGCTGTGGCCCGCGATAGGCAACCCGTTCGTCGACCTCGGCCTGACCAGTCGGCGCCATGGCAACCTCGTTCCTCATGGTCGCGCTCAGGTGCCCCCAGCTTCGCGCGCGCGATTTCACGGTTACGGCGGGAATACTCCGCGGCTTGGACCCCGCTGCCGGGAGAGGGGCCCGCAACACTGTTTCCGGTCTGTACCACCGTAGCGCTGCTCAGCCAGGTGTAAACCGGACGTCTGTGCAGCGTAAGGCTTCCTGATTCGCCGGGTCCGCGTAGGTATGAAGAGAGATCCATCACCTTTGTGGGTATCCGGAGCAAGGGCTGCGGTCAGCGGCTTCTGTTTTCGGCCGGTCCGGTGGATTGTGTGATCCGGTGCCGGGTCGAGGGATTTCTCGCGCACCCCGCAGGCTCGGACCTCCCGCTCTGCTGTTACCGCAGATGCGGTCTTGGGTGCCACACTGCCACTCATCTGCTGTTTTGGCCCGGCCATCGCAATCGGGAGTTCAGCGGGTGGGCGATGGCGCGCACGGCCTGGTGGTCCCCAGGGCGCTCTCCGGTGGATCGCCGTGCGATGGATCACATGCGCGCGAGCCGTCGACTGGTGGCGCTCACCGACTGGCGGTCGGGCAGGTGGCGGGACCGGTGCGCGCGGAAGTGCCGGGAATATGCGATCCTGCGGATCATGGCCACCAAACCGGAAGTGAACCCGACGACCGGATCGGTCACCGCGCTGCGGATCTGCCCGTTGTGCGAGGCGACCTGCGGATTGGAACTACAGATTGCCGGCGGTCGGGTCAGGACCGCCCGTGGTGACGCGAACCATCCCCTGAGTCGCGGCTACCTCTGCCCCAAAGGCGCATCGTTTCCCGCGCTGCTGAACGACCCCGACCGACTGCGTCGCCCGCTGGTTCGGGACCGGTCGACCGGTGCTCACCGCGAGGTGAGCTGGGCCGAGGCCTTCGCCGCCGTCCACGCCGGGCTGAGCCGGGTTGTCGGCGCCCACGGCTCGGACGCGGTGGCGCTCTATTCGGGAAATCCGAACGCCCACACGATGGCCGGCTCCCAGCACCTGCCCGCCTTCGCCCGTGCGCTGCGTACCCGCTCGCTGTTCAGTGCCTCGACGGTCGACCAGATGCCGATGCATGTGGCGTGTGGCCTGGTGTTCGGCCATCCCGGCCTGATCCCGGTGCCCGATCTGGACCGCACCGGCTACCTGCTGGTTCTCGGGGCGAATCCGGCGGTGTCCAACGGCAGCCTGTGCACGGCTCCCGACTTCGCGGGCCGGCTGGCGGCGATCCGGTCGCGGGGCGGGAAGGTCGTCGTGGTCGACCCGCGGCGGACCCGTACGGCGACGCTCGCCGACGAGCACCTGCCGATCCGGCCCGGCTCCGACGCCCGCTGGCTGTTGGCGATCGTCAACGTGCTCGCCGCCGAAGGCCTGATCCGGCTGCGCGCGCTGGCCGGCCACGTCACGGGGGTCGAGCGGGTCGTCGAGCTCGCCGCGCCGTTCACGCCGGAGGCGGTCGAGGCGAGCTGCGGCATCCCGGCTGACACGACCCGGCGGATTGCCCGCGAGCTGGCGGCGGCACCGCAGGGGGCCGTCTACGGCCGGATGGGCACCACGACCGTCGAGTTCGGGGCGACGACCAGCTGGCTGACCCTGGTGCTGAACGTGCTCACCGGCAACCTGGACGCACCCGGCGGCATGATGTTCGGCCGCGGCGCGCACGGTCGGGCCGACCGCGTGCCGGCAGGGCCAGCGGGGCAGCCCGGGCGGCCCGGCGGCGGCCGTGGGTGGAGCATCGGGCGCTGGCGCACCAGGGTGCGCCAGCTGCCCGAGGTCATGGGGGAGCTGCCGGTCGCCGCGCTGGCGGAGGAGATCGACACTCCGGGCGAGGGACGGCTGCGGGCCCTGTTCACCGTCGCCGGCAACCCGGCCCTGTCCACGCCGGACTCCGGCCGGCTCGCCGCGGCCCTGGCCCAGCTCGACTTCATGGTGAGTGTCGACCCCTACCTGAACGAGACGTCCCGGCATGCGGATGTGGTGCTCCCGCCGACCGACTCGGCGCGTGTGGGCCACTACGACTTCAGCCTCGGCGCGCTGGCCGTCCGGACGGTGGCGGCCTACTCGCCACCGGTGCTCCCACCCGATCCGGGCGGGATGGCCGAGCACGACATCCTGGCCAGGCTCGCGCTCATCGTGCTGGCCGCCGGTGACGGCACCGGCGGCACCGGCGACGGAGGCGACGGCGGCGACCCTGGCAACGGGGGCGACGGGGAGCTGCCGGCGGGGGTGCCGAGTGCCGACGCGGTGGCGGCCTTCCACGAGACCCTGATCAGCGACGCGTTGCGGCGTGCCGTCGGCGAACCGGGCTCGCCGGTGCTGGGGCGTGACGTCACCGAGCTACGTGCCCAGCTGGACGGTGACAGCGTTCCGGAGCTGCTGCTGGACGTCGCACTGCGCACGGGGCACTTCGGCGACGGATTCGGCGCCCGGCCGGACGGGCTTCGTCTCACCACCCTGCTCGCGAACCCGCACGGGGTCGATCTCGGCCCGCTCACCCCGCGGCTGCCCGCCCCGCTGCGGACGGTCAGCGGGACGGTCGAGCTGTGCCCGGAGCCGATCGTGGCCGAGCTGGCCCGGCTGCGCGCCACCCTGGACGCACCGCCCCAGGCGGCATCGCCTCCGGACTCAGGCCCCAGGCCTGCTTCGGACGCACCCGAGCTGACCCTGATCGGACGTCGTCACCTGCGGACGAACAACAGCTGGATGCACAACGTCCCGGCGATGGCGAAGGGGCGCAACCGCTGCACGCTGCTGGTTCACCCCCTCGACGCGGCCCGCCACGGGGTGCGCGACGGTGGCTCCGCAAGAGTCACCTCCGCCGTCGGCTCACTGGACGTCGCGGTGCAGGTCAGCGACGAGATGATGGCCGGAGTCGTGTGCCTGCCCCACGGGTGGGGCCACGGGCTGGCCGGGACCAGGATGTCGGTCGCCGCGCAGCATGCCGGAGTGAACACCAACATCCTCACCGACGGCTCCCGGTTGGATCCGCTGTCGGGCACCGCCGTGCTCAACGGCATTCCGGTGCGGGTCACCCCACTTGGCTGAGCGGCACTCGGTGCGGCGTAGAGGAGCTCGGCTCCGAGCCCTGCCTCGGCCCGGCGGCCCGGGCCGGGGCAGGGGCCGTGATGCATCCGACGGCGGGACCATCCTGATCCTCACGCTTGGTTATCTCATGCTGGCGGCGATGCTCGCCGTGGTCGTCACCGACGTCTCGGTGGTCTACCTGGCCCGCCGGTCGGTCGCGTCCGCGGCGGACGGCGCCGCGCTCGCCGCCGTCCAGCGCATCGACGAGAACGCGATCTACAGCGCGACGGAGGACTTCGAGGCGCTGCCGCTGCGTGACATCGAGGACACCGTCGCCGACTACGAGACCCGGGCGGACCCCTCCGGCCGGACCGCCCTGAGCGCGGAGCTCGTCGACGCGGCGACCGTGCGTGTCGAGGGGGCCCGGGAGGTCCGGCTGCCCGTGGTCGGTGTGCTCGGGGTCGGGCCGATCACCGTGCGTGCGGGAGCGCAGGCCCAGGCGAGGGTCAGGGCACCTGTCGGGCCCTGACCCCGCTCAGGTGGCCGGCCCCCCGTAGGGCCGCCTGACGGCCCCCGTAGGGCCGCCTGAGCATCGGAGATCTCCGCCGGCTGGCTCAGATCTCGTCGGTGGTGCCGGAACCGGCCGGTGCCTCCGCGCGCGGGGCGGGAACGATCCCGCCGCGCCCAGAGGCGGCGACCATCGCGCCGAAGTCGGCGCCGCCGCCGGCGCCGGGCAGCGGCGCGGGCTCAGGCTCGGTGATCCAGGCCGAGGTGATCGCGACCAGCTCGTCGAAACCGTGCCCGGTACGTATCTCCGCGAGATCGGAGACGTCCCGCACGAGCCGGGCCACCCATTCGGCGGGGCGGCGGGCGGCCAGCGTCACCGCCTCGGAGGCGTGTTCGATCGCCTCGTCGCGGTCGGGGCAGGAACGGGCGACAGCCGCCCGCGACTGCGCCATCCGGACCGAGACGATCATGCCGGTCTGGCCGCTGCGCGCGATGAGTGACGCCGCGCGGTCGAGGTACGGCGCCGCCTCGTCGGCGGCGCCGACCGTGGTGAGCGCCTCCGCGCAGGCGAGGGCGAGATCGGCCGGCGAGTAGGTGTCGAGGCTGAAACCGGGCCGGCCGTGGGCCTCCTCGCCGAGCTCCGCCATGGTCGCCCAGGCGCGGGCGACCGCGTCGCGGACACCGGCGGCATCCCCGGCGGCGGCACAGGCGCTGGTCGCCACCTTGCCGGCGATGAGTGCCCGGGTCGGGCTGCGGCCGGCGATCCGGGCCGCGGAGCCGGCGATCTGAAGCGCCACCGCCGGGCTGTGCGGGCGTACCACCCGCGCGCGCAGTGCCAGCGCCCGAGCGGCCAGAGGGCCGTCACCGGCCGCCCGGGCCAGCGACGCGGCCCGGTCGGCGCGGCTCGCCGCCCGCGCGTGCTGCCCGCGGTCGTAGGCGGCGGCCGCCGCGGCGGTCGTCACCGCGGCGTGCAGCCACATCCAGTCGATGGCCGGACGTCCACGCAGGCGGTACTGCTGCGGAATCGTCCGGGTGGTCTCCTCCAGCGGCTCGAGCGTGGAGGCCGTGACAGCGAGGTCGACGGTCTCGTAGTTGGCCACCGCCGCGCGCAGCGCCGCCAGGCAGGTGTCGTGCAGGCTGGCGGCGGTCTCGTGCCCCGCCGTTCCGGGGGACTCGGCTTTCATCGGGACCACGCCCGGGCGGCCTGCTCCGGGGAGGCCAGCAGGTCGGATGCCGGACGGCGCCGTCGGGCGGAATGACCTGCCTGACATTCGCAAACAGGTCGTCCGGGCCCGGCCGGGTATCCGGCGGGCATCGGATGCCGGCTGTTGCGAGTACGCATATCCGCTGACCTCACGTCTGATGCTTTGCCGCTGCCATCAGCTGACGTCGCCGGCCGGGTCCGGCGCCGCGGGTGCTGGCCGCGGGCCGGAAGGGACGACATCAGACACCGGTGGTGGGCCCGCCGGTCGATGCCTGCTCCAAAGCGTGCTTAGTCCGAATACAGAAGAACGTGTGGACGGCAGCACCTTCGATGCCGGGCCTGATCAGGCAGCAGCATTGCCGCCAGAGCTACGTCATTGCCACCTGGGCCGCGTCGCCCGCTTCTCGTACGACAACCCGATCAGCCCGCACGGTGCCCGCGTCAGCGCGGATGCCTTTGCGAGGTGTGGGCCGCCCACCGGCATCGCGGCGCGGTGGCCTCGATCCCGGCTCCGCGGACCCCGTCGTCCGCTGGCACGCGAGCCACCATGTGGCACGCCGCCCCGCACCGGCTCGGAAGGCCGCCCGGAAGCATTCGGGCCACCCGCCGAGCGAATGGAGGACGCCGCGCCTCACCGCGCCGCGATGGAAACGACGATATCGCTTCCGTCCGCCTCGGGAGCGGCTCGGGTGCGGGGCGTGATGTGGAACGCACCTCTCCCGATGTCATCGCCGAAACATCTCGTGCCATTTCGCTTGCTGCAGGTGACCTGGTCGGGCTGATGTTAACCAAGTATTTCAGCGTGCCGTTGCATGTTTCTTTCTGGTGACCCGACCGTCCGCGTGGCGCAGGCCACGTGGGCGCGGTGAACTCGGGGGCGGTGCGAAGGTTTCGACGACCGCGGTCATCGGTCCGCGGCGGGTGTGGGCCGGGCGGTCGATGCGGGCAGTGCGGTCGGCGTGGCCGGGCCGGGACACCCGCCCTGGGCCGGACGGCCCCGGAGCACCTGGCTGGACGGCCCCGGAGCACCTGGCTGGACGGTCCGAGAACGGCCTGCGGGATGGTCCGGGATCCGCGCCCGATCAACCGTCCGTCGGCGCACCCGCGCTCGCCGGTAGGCTGGCCATCATGGCCGTCGACCTCTCCGAGGAGATCAAGACTCTCGACGCGACGCTGGCAGGTATCGAGGCCGTGCTCGATGTCGAGGGTCTGCGCCGCCGCGCCCAGGAACTGGAGCAGGAGGCGGCGGATCCGGACCTGTGGAGCGACCAGGCTCGCGCCCAGGCCGTCACCAGGCGGCTGTCCGGTGTCAAGGGCGACATCGGCCGGGTCGACGGTCTGCGCCGCCGCCTCGATGACCTGATCGCCGCCCTCGATCTCGGCGACGAGGACCTGCTCGCCGAGATGGCGGTGGACCTTCCGTCGCTGACGCGCGACATCTCCACCCTCGAAGTCCGCACGCTGCTGTCCGGGGAGTACGACGAGCGCGATGCGATCGTCCAGCTCTCGGCGGGTGCCGGCGGGGTCGACGCGGCCGACTGGACCGCGATGCTGCTGCGGATGTACCTGCGCTGGGCTGAGCGGCACGGCTACGCGACGGAGGTGTTCGACACCTCCGAGGCGGAGGAGGCGGGCCTGAAGTCCGCGACCTTCCAGGTCAAGTGCCCCTACGCCTACGGGACGCTGCGCAGTGAGCACGGTGTCCACCGGCTGGTGCGGATCTCGCCGTTCGACAACCAGAACCGCCGGCAGACGTCGTTCGCCGGTGTCGAGGTCACACCGGCCGTCGAGGTCTCCGATCACGTCGACATCGACGAGAAGGAGCTGCGGATCGACATCTTCCGCTCCTCCGGGCCCGGCGGTCAGGGTGTCAACACCACCGACTCCGCGGTGCGCATCACGCACCTGCCGACAAACATCGTGGTGACCTGCCAGAACGAGCGCAGCCAGCTGCAGAACAAGGCCGCGGCGATGATGGTGCTGCAGGCGAAGCTGCTGGAGCGTCGGCGCGCCGAGGAGGCCGCCGAGAAGCAGCGGCTCACCGGCGGTCCGCAGGATGTGTCGTTCGGGTCGCAGATCCGGAACTACGTGCTCCATCCGTACCAGATGGTCAAGGACCTGCGGACCGAGGTCGAGACGTCCAACACGGGCGCTGTGCTCGACGGTGACATCGATGACTTCATCGACGGTGAGATCAGGTGGCGCAAGGCCATCGAAAAGGACGGATGAAGGGCCTTTCCGGCTGCTCTCCGTACTGATTCGGCAATGGAATCAGTCGCGATCGGCCGGAAAAGGCGGGATCTTTCGTCGCGTCTCTCACGTCACGGCCCGGTCGAATTGACGAGCCTTTCCCGTCTCATGGTCCACGGTCGGGGATGTCGCGAGTACGCGTCGACGACGGAAAAGGCTCAATGAGCCTTTTCCGCCTCACATTCGTCGATCCCGGTCGCCGTGGGTCCGCGTCTACGACGGAAAAGGCTCAATCGCCGTAGTACCAGCCGGAGATCGTCTTTTGGTCCCCTCATCTTGCCGACTATTGGATCCCATCGGGCCGGGACAGACATCCAGGGATTGGCTCAACGTCTGCGCGCGTGTAGAGTGACGCTCCGTTTGGCGCCGCCGTGCGACGTGGTTCCTGAGGCCCGTTGGCAGTGGCGCGGGATGGGGGCATCACGTGGATTCGTGGATCTGTCCTTCGAAGCGCACCAGATCGAAGTACTGTCGTTCCACGTACTGCCGACCGAGCTTCTTCGACGAGACGGCGGGTGGAATGTCCGAACTCACGGTGGTCGCCTCGAGGCGTGACGACCGATGACCGGAATGTCGACGGCCGCGACGGCTTCGCCGGGCGGAACGTGGCCCCCCGGTACCTCTCAGGACGGCTCGTCGCCGGAGACCGGATCGTCCCGGGTCGCGCTCCCCGTGCTCATGTACCACAGCATCGGTGACTCCTCCGCCACCGCGTTCCGCAGGTGGGAGGTGCCCGCCGGTGCGCTGGCCGAGCAGCTCGGCAGCCTGGCCGAGCACGGGTACACCGTCACCAGCCTGTCCGATGCCCTCGCGAACCCGCGGGAGCGCCAGGTCGCGATCACCTTCGACAACGGCTTCGAGGATTTCGTGACCAGGGCGCTGCCCGTGCTGGCCGAGTTCGGCGCGCGGGCGACCCTGTACGTCCCGACCGCGTACGTGGGGCAGCGGGCGCGCTGGCTGGAGCCCTACGCGGGGCGTGAGCTGGCCCTGCTGGACTGGCCGGCGCTGGCCGCCCTGGTCGACCGCGGGATCGAGATCGGTGCTCACGGGCACCGGCATGTGGAGCTCGATGTCGTCCCGCCCGCCATCGCCCGCTATGACGTGACCGCGAGCATGCGGACGATCTCCGAGGAGACAGGGCAGCGACCGGAGAGCTTTAGTTATCCCTTTGGCTACCATTCTCCGGGTGTGCGACAGATCGTAGAGAATGCCGGATTTGCTTCCGCCTGCGAGGTGGGATATCGCATCCACCGGCGTAGCCGTTCCCGCTTCCAGGTAAGTCGGCTGATCGTCGGGCGCTCCGTGGGGGCGGGCGACATTCTGCGGCTGGTGACGGAGGGGCATCGCGACGCCGCCCTGGCCGCGCGGCGCAGGTTCCGGGCCGGCTGGCGGGCCTATCGGTCGATCCGCTGGCGCCTCGGCGTGGAGACCGCCTGACACCCTTCACGTGGAATGCCGGGGGCCTCGCGCGGAATCCCGGGGGCCGCACCAGGAATCTCGCGAGAATGACGCGGAATCACGCCTGGCGGCGCCGCCTGGAATCACCCTGGCGGCGAGATCCGTCTCCTGGTGGCGAGGAATCGCTCGGTCCGCGCACGAAGGTGTCGCCGGCTGCCCGGAGGTGGAAGCGCCCGCCCGGCGTACCCGCCGGCGCGGATAATCCGTGGCCGGAATTCTCCGTGGTCGCACGGTCACGCCCGCCCGCTGTGACGGGTGTCATGGTCACCCGATGCGGCCCGCGGTCGCGGCCGACCCCGGTCAGGACGCACACTGACCGGGCGGGCAGACGCCGTGCGGGAGGCGGGTGCCGGCGACAGGCGGATTGTCGGGCGATGGCAGCGGATGGCGGGGAGTGGTGCGCAGATGCGGGGCGGATGGGTCGCGTTGATCGGGGGTGGCCCAGGTCCGAGTGATCTGATCACTCTTCGGGGCCTGCGCCTGCTACGCCGTGCGGATGTGGTGGTGGTCGACCGGCTGGCCCCCCGCGACCTTCTCGACGAGTTGGCGCCAGCGGTGGAGGTCGTCGATGCGGGCAAGGCGCCGCACGGGCACAACCTGACTCAGGAGCAGATCAACGACCTCATCGTCGACCGTGCCCGGCGTGGCCTTGGCGTGGTCCGTCTCAAGGGTGGTGACCCGTTCGTCTTCGGCCGGGGCGGGGAGGAGGCGCTGGCCTGCGCGGCGGCCGGGGTGCCCTGTGAGGTCGTCCCCGGGGTGACGAGCGCCGTCGCGGTGCCCGCGCTGGCGGGCATCCCGATCACCCACCGCGGGGTCACCCAGGACGTGGCGATCGTCAGCGGGCACATCGATCCGTCCCATCCCGGCTCGACGGCGGACTGGGACGCCCTGGCGACCGGGCCCGGGACGCTCGTCGTCCTCATGGGCGTCGCGGCGCTGTCCATGATCAGCGCGGAACTCATCAAGCGCGGGCGCTCACCCGAGACCCCCACAGCGGTCATCCAGGATGGCGGTACGCCCGCGGAGCGCCTGGTCACCGGGACATTGGCGGAGATCGCCGACCTGGCGCAGGCCGCAGGGGTCTCCTCGCCGGCGGTGATCGTGATCGGTGACGTGGTCGGGCTGCGTGACAGCCTTCGGCTCGGGCGAATCTTCGGCTCGGACGAGCCGCCTCAGACCCGGTAGCCGGCGACGACCAGCACCGCGAGCAGCACCGCGACCACGGCGATCAACAGCTGCGGTGAGATCGTGAACGACGAGTGGTGCAGCGACTCACGCGCGGCTCGGCACGAGGGGCAGCGGCCTTCCGCCACCGGAGCGGCGCACCTAGCGCAGACCAGGTCCTCGCAGCACATGTGCCGTCCTCCTTCAGCCCGGTCCCGCGGCTGACGGACCTGCGGAGAGCGGACCCGTCACCGGCTGGACGCGATGCGACGCCTCCACGGTACGCCGGGGGAGTGCTGTTCGCTGCCGCACACGGTGCCGCCAACCCGACGATCGCGGACGCGCGCGGGCGACGGTACGGGACCTCACCCATCCAACTACGTATCGTGATGGGTCTGACGGGTAGGCAAGGGAGGTTCCGGTGATCCGACTCGCCTCCGTGACCAAGCGCTACAGCGTCGGCGGTCGTCCGGCGCTGCATGGCGTCACCGCGCAGATCGACGCGGGCGAGTTCGTGTTCCTGGTCGGCCCCTCGGGCTCGGGAAAGTCGACGCTGCTGCGCCTGCTGATCCGGGAGGAGCGGGCGAGCGAGGGCCTGGTCGAGGTCGCCGGCCGTGATGTCGCCCGCATCGCCGACCGCAGGGTGCCGCTGCTGCGGCGAACCGTCGGCTGTGTGTTCCAGGACTTCCGGCTGCTGCCCGATCGTACGGTCGCGGGAAACGTCGCGTTCGCGCTGGACGTCGTCGGCCGGCCGCGTCACGTGGTCCGTTCGGTGGTCCCCGAGGTACTGGAGCTGGTCGGGCTCACCGGCAAGGAGAAGCGCTTCCCCGACGAGCTGTCCGGCGGGGAACAGCAGCGGGTCGCCATCGCGCGGGCGTTCGTCGGGCGCCCGCTGATCCTGCTCGCGGACGAGCCGACCGGCAACCTCGATCCCGCGACCAGCGCCGAGATCATGGACCTGCTCGACGACATCAACCAGGCCGGCACGACCGTGCTCATGGCGACGCACAACGCCGGCCTCGTGGACGCCATGCGCCGCCGGGTCCTTGAGCTGGACGCGGGGATCCTCGTCCGTGACGAGCACCGCGGCGGCTACGACGCCACCCCCGCCACCCCCGCTACCTCCGCCACCGTTCCGGCCTCCGCCGCCCCCGCTTCCGCCGCCACCGGGCTGCCCGGCGTCCCCGGTGCCTCCGGTGTCCCCGCCCAGCGGGCGCCGTCCGCCGGTGATCTCGTGGGACGTCCCGCGGAACCGGCGGGCCTGGCCGGGCCGGCGGAACCGGCGGGGTCGGTCGGGCGGCCCGGGCGGCCCGGGGAGAGGCCCGCCTGATGCGAGCCGGGCCGCTGTTCGGGGCGCTGGCCACCAGCCTGCGCCGCAACCTCGCCATGACCTGCGCGGTGGTCGTCACCGTCGCGATCTGCCTCGCGCTGCTCGGCGCGGGGCTGCTCCTGCGCGCACAGGCCCGCACCGTCGACAGGTTCCTGCTCGACCAGATCGAGGTCGTCGTCGACCTGCAGGACGGTCTGTCCGACACCGACCGCCAGGCGCTGCGGGACGAGCTGGCGGCCGACCCGCTTGTCACGAAGGTCAGCTACGAGAGCAAACAGCAGGTCTACGAGCGGTTCCGCCGTGACTTCCGCAGCTCGCCGGACGTCGTGGCCGGGGTGAGCGCGGATGACCTGCCGGCCTCGTTCCGCCTCGCCCTCGCCGATCCGCGGGACGCCGAGGAGATCGTCTACACCTACACCGGCCGGGACGGCGTCGAGGCCGTCCGGGACCAGCGGGCCCTGCTCGGCCCGCTGTACCGGTTCCTGGACGGCTTCACCCTCGGTGCGTTCGCGTTGGCCGCCGTCCAGGCCGTCGCCTCGTTCGTGCTGATCTACACTATGATCCGGATTTCCGCGCACGCCCGCCGCAGGGAGACGGCGATCATGCGTCTCGTCGGGGCGACCAACGCCGCGATCCGGGCGCCGTTCGTGCTGGAGAGCGCGCTCGCCGGTCTGGTGGGCGGGCTGCTGGCAGTCGGCACACTGGTGCTCGCGAAGGTATATCTGGTGGACGGACGATTCGCCCATCAGACAATGTTCCCACTGTTCGGATGGGGCGCGGTGTGGGCGGCGGCCGTGGCGGTGCTTGCCGTCGGTGTCACCGCCGCGGCGGGCATGGCATCCGTCGCGCTGCGCAGGCACCTGCGGGTGTGACGGTGGCCAGAGGCGCGCCGGGCCGTGCGACGGAGCGCGCGACGGACCGTGCGATGGATGGGAAGCAGGGCAGACGGCAGTGCCGAAGGAAACCGGGCGCAAACTGATCGCGCAGAACAAGCGCGCCCGCCACGACTACGACATCCTCGACACCTACGAGGCCGGGCTGGTCCTCATGGGCACAGAGGTCAAGGCGCTGCGCGCCGGCCGGGCGTCCCTGGTCGACGGCTTCGCCCAGATCGCCGACGGTGAGATCTGGTTGCACAACGTGCACATCCCCGAGTACACCGAGGGCACCTGGACGAATCACGCGCCGCGGCGGCGCCGCAAGCTGCTGCTGCACCGGGCCGAGATCGAGAAGCTGATCGGGAAGACCCAGGAGGGCGGGCTCACGCTCGTCCCGCTCTCGCTCTACTTCAAGGACGGCCGAGCGAAGGTCGAGATCGCGCTCGCTCGTGGCCGCAAGAGCTACGACAAGCGCCACGCCCTCGCCGAGCGGGACGCGGCCCGCGAGATGAGCCGGATCATGGGCCAGCAGGCCAAGCGTCGCGGCTGAACCCGTTGCACCTCGATACCGACGCCGCTGACAGCACCGCCGGTGACGCCGCCGCTCGTGACGCCGCCGCTCGTGACGCCGCCGACGTCGCCGGCAGGCTGGCCACGTTCGACGCGCTGGTGACCCCGGTGGGGGAGGAACTGCTCGCGCGTGCCGAGGAGGCGCTCGCGAGTGGAGCGGAGCTCGCCGCCGGAACCCGGCTGCGCGCCGCCGGCCACCCACCGGACCTCGTCGCCGCGGCGTTCAGCCAGGCCGAGCTGCGGGCACGGGCGAGGGCGAAGTTCAGCCATCCGGAGCGGATGTTCTTCACCCGGCCCGGACTCGAACAGGCCTCCTCGGAGCGGGCCGCGGCGCACCGAGCCGCCCGGTTCGCGGGCCTGGGCCGGCTGGCCGACCTGTGCACCGGCATCGGTGGCGATCTGCTGGCGCTGGCCGGCGAGCATCCAGTGCTCGCCGTCGACCGCGACCCGCTGCACCTGCGGATGGCCGTCCACAACGCGACCGCCGGCCGGAGACCGCACAGCGGATCACACGAGCCGCCTGAGGCGCACGAGCCGGATAAGTCCAACGAGGTGCACGAGATGCACGAGGTGCGGCCGTGGGAGGGCGACGTCCGGGACGCCGACCTGAGCGGGATCGACGGCGTGTTCGTGGACCCGGCCCGACGCGAAGGCGATCAGCGCCGGTCCGCTGGCGCCGGCGAACCACCCCTGAGCTGGTGCTTCGGCCTGGTGGAGCGGGTCGCGGCCGTGGCGGTCAAGGCCGCTCCCGGCCTGCCGCTCGAGGTCGTCCCGCCCGGCTGGGAGGTCGAGTTCGTCGCGGACCGCCGCGGCCTCAAGGAAGCGGTGCTGTTCTCCCCGGCGCTCGCCTCGGCGCCCCGGCGCGCGACCGTCCTGCTCGGCCCCGACAACGCCCCCGGCGGCGGCACCTCCGGCAGTGGCACCCGCGGCAAAAACACCTCCGGAGGCGGCATCCCCGAGAGCGGCACCCCTGGCGACAGGGCTGATCAGGGCCTCGGCAGCGGGCGGAACGGGGACCAGCCCCGGCTCCGGGTCGCGACCCTGACAGGCGAGCCTGACCCGCCCGGGGGCGCATCGGATGCCGACGCCGGCGACGGCGGTGTGGCGACGCGGCTCGCCCTGGGGCGGCCCGAGGGGTTCCTGTTCGACCCGAATCCGGCGGTGACCAGGGCCGGCCTCGTCGGCACGCTCGCGCGCCTGGTCGATGGCTGGCAGATCGACCCGATGATCGCCTTCCTGTGCGCGCAGAACCCGGTCGCGACCCCGTTCGCCCGGGTGCTCCGAGTCGAGGCCGAGATGGCCTTCGACATCCGGCGGGTCGCCTCGGCGGTGCGCGGGGCGGGCATCAGCGCTCTGGACGTCCGCCGGCGCGGCCTCGCCGGTGACGTGGAGAGCATCCGCCGCCGGCTGTTGCCGGCGAGACGCCAGCTGGTTCCCGGCGGCCCCACCATGACCGTGATCATGACGCGGGTGCGGGACGAGCCCTGGGCCATTCTGTGCACGGAGATCCCCGACCACCAAATCATCTGAAGGGCGACAGAAGTTGCGTACGGCCACTTGGTAATCCGCAAGAGTCGAGGCCTTTGGTCGCGAGAACAACAACCACGATCCTCGACTCTTGCCAGGCAGCAGCAGCAGCCGCAGCGACAGTCCGGCGCGGCAACTCGAAGAGTCGATGATTTTCGTCGTCCAGATGCCGGTGATCCTCGGATCTTGCTCGGCAGCAGCAGACGTCGCGCCCGCGCTCGCGTGTCCTAGTCTTCGGACGTCGCACCGTCGTCAATCGGGCGTTTCAACGACGTCATCGGCGCCGGTCGGGCCCCGGAGCGGGCCAGCGGGGGCGGCGTGACGGCCAGCGCGAGGCTCGCCAGGGCGAGCGCCAGACCGCAGCACAGCGGCATCAGCGGGGAGACCCGGAAGAACCCCAGCGCGCCGGCGCCGGCGCTGGCGAACATGACCGCGGGCCCGGCCGCCTGCCGTAGGCCCTGGGAGCCCTGACCGCCACCCGCCCGGGTCTGGATGGCGAACATCGTGATCGCCGTGGTGAGAACGTTCGTCGGGATCTCCGGCCTGGCCAGCCGCTGCGCCGTCGCGTGCTGCAGGCCCATCGCGATCGCCAGGGTGGACACGAGGACGTAGTCCGCGAACGTGCTGGGCTCATCGCGCAGCTGGCCGCCCCTGTCAGCCGCGAGGTCCAGCGAGGGGTGCAGCCAGACCACGACCACCGCCAGTGCCGCCGTGACGAGCGCGGTCTGGACGGCGGTGACCGTTCCGAGCCACGCCCGCGGATGGTGCGCCGACCAGGCACCGATCCGGCCACCGATCAACGCGCCGATGATGAAGCAGGTCAACGCGTTCAGGGAGAGCACACCGGATATTCCGCGGGGGTCGGCGAGCGAGAAGCCCAGCACCACCACGTTGCCGGTCATGTTCGCCACGAAGACCTCACCGAGACCCAGGAAGGTCAGCGAGTCCACCAGACCGGTCAGGGCCGTCATGGTGAACAGGAGCGCGACGATCCGCCACTTGCCTGCCTCACGCGGGCGGGCACCAGGGTTCACCCTGATCAGGCCCGTCAGACGGCGGTGCCCGTTGCCGTGGACAGGGCCGCCGACGTGTGCGCCGACGAAGGTGCTGTCCCCGGCGGCGGTGCTTTCCCCGGCGGTGGGGTCGTCGCGGCCCGGGGCGTGCGGCCGGTTGTGCTTCGGGTCGGTCGCGCGTCGCACCCGGTCAGTGTCCTGGAGCGGGAGCCGTCCGTCCTGCGGAGCGGAGCCACCCGGAATGCCTGGTCAGGGTGGCTCCGGCCAGCGCCGCGGCGGTCTGGGCCAGGCGGTCTGGGTCAGAGGCGCAGCGGACGGATCGGAGCCGCGATCAGCGCGGGGTTGTTGCGCCAGTCGACACCCGGCACGTCGACGTACAGCTCGATCTCGTTTCCGTCCGGGTCGTAGATGTACAGGCTGTGTGTCACCGTGTGGTCCGATGCGCCCGCGATCTGGACGCCGGCCTCCGCGATCTGGGCCAGCACGGCGCGCAACTCGTCGTCGCTGTCGCCGACCTTGAGCCCGAAGTGGTAGAGCCCGACCCGACGCCCGCGTGGCAGTGCGGCGGCACCCTCGCCGACCTCGATCAGCAGCAGCTCGTGATGCGTCCGCCCGGAGGAGAACGCGGCGGCGGGGATGCCCAGCGTGTTCGCGCCGTCCGGCTCCGGGAACACCTGGCGCCAGCCGAGGACGTCCCGGTAGAAGGCCGCGGAGCGCTCGAGGTTACGCACATAGAGCACCAGGTGCCCAAGTTCCTTGATCTCCACCAGGACCTCCGTGTCGCCAATCGCAAGCTTGAATGTTCAACTATAAGGGTCGTCTGCCTGTTCCGTCGCCGATGTCCTGGATGCGAGGCGAGACCCGCGACCTGCGGGTGACGACCTGTAACCTGCGACGGCTGCCGCATCGGCCGGCTGCGCACATCCGACCCGACCCGACCCGGCCCGGCCCGGCCCGCGCCCGGGCGAAACCCGCTGGCGGTGCTCCGGCGGGTATGGGAACATACGTGCGGCGGTCGACGTTGGACCGTCTGTGCAGCCAGCGAGAGCTGGCGGTTCGGTACAGTTGGTTGGTCGTCACACACCAGGGGGTGACCGGCTTCGACTCCGGACGTCGAGGCAGGGGAAGCGGGCCGAGGATGAGCGGTTATCTCGTAAACGATCCGTTCGAACCAATAGCTGCCAACAAGACGCAGCCTGCTACCTCCGCTTACGCCCTCGCGGCCTGAGTAGAGACCAAGTAGCCGTCAGCCTGGGAGTTCCTCCGGCCCAGGATCTGGCGTCGCTAGGAGGATCACCGTCCCACCCGGTCGCGGGGTGAGTCGGGACATCTAACAGCGACTGAGCCTGTTCACCGGCTTGCCTGCGGGACCGGTGGGGCTGAGAAAAAACAAGCAGGCTGCGCCCGGAGAAGCCCTGTGTCGGGGCCGGAGGACGCGGGTTCGATTCCCGCCACCTCCACCGACGCCGAGAGGGGCCGTCCATCTAGGACGGCCCCTCTACCTGTAAGAACGCCTTTCGGCTCTGCGGTCCCGCCACCTTCACAGGCGCTGGTGCCCACGGGGTGCCCACGCCGGATTTCACAGGGGGATCGCTGCGGCGATCGTCTCGTCCGGGCTCTTCGCTGATTGCCAGGTCGACCAACATCGGTGTCAAACTGACAGGCGACCCCGATGAGGGCAATCCTGGTCCAATCGAGCGTGTCGGCGACGCGCGGCCCGACTAGCGCGTGAACTTCGGCCGCCTGGATTAGTTTGTCGCCAGACAGTCGCGCAGCCGGATGGGCTCAGGACCGGGCGGGATCGAGTGAACACCCCCCAAACAAAAGTCGCGGTGAGCTCTGGGACACTCCGCGAATGGTGACGGGGAGCGATGCTGTGAGTAGCGGTGACGCCGAGCGGGTGTTCATCAGCGCGGCGGACGCGGATCGCGGCTGGGCCCAGTGGATCGCGCTACAGCTTCGCCAGGCGGGTTACATCGTGGAATACGAGCGATCCTGGCAGGCAGAGGCCAGTTTCCCGGCCAACATGGACCGCGCGCTCGCCCGTGCCGACAAGATCGTTGCGGTGGTGTCGCCGGTCTACTTCGACCAGAGCACCTACGGGCTTGAGGCGGCCGTCGGGACCGCTCAGAACCGCGACGGTGTGCTCGTGCCCGTCCTGGTCGCGCCGACCACGCTGCCACCGCTGTTCGGCCGGCTCTCACACGTCAGTCTGTTAGGCCTCGACGAGGAGGAAGCGCAACAGCGACTGCTCAGCGGGGTGCGCGGCATCCGGCCTACCAGGCCAGACGAGGGCGTGCTCTGGCCCGGCGGTGTGGCACCCACTCGCCAGGTCCCGTCGGCACTGGCCACCCCACCCCCTGCGCCGAAGCTGCCCGCGCCGTTCCCCGGCCGCATCGACATGCTGGCCGACCAGGTCGCCAGGGCGCTGCCGCAGTACGAGCTCGGTGAGCGGCTCGGCGCGGGCAGTTTCGGCGTCGTGTTCGAGGGTCGGCACCGCGCCCTGAACCGTCGGGTCGCGGTCAAGGTGCTCTCGGCCGACCGCGAGGACTCCCAGGCCCGGTACTCCTCCGAGGCGCGCGTGCTGGCAAACCTCGACCACCACGCCCACGTCGTCCGGGTCTACGACTACGTCGAGCAGGACGAGCTCCACATGATCATTATGGAGCTGCTCCCCGGGGGAACGCTGACCAGGCGCCGGCGGCGGCTGTCGCAGCCGGACGCGTGCGCTGTGGGACTGGCCGTCGCCGAGGCGCTTTCCCATGTGCACCGACATAATGTGCTGCACCGGGACATCAAGCCCGACAACATGCTGTTCGACAACGACGGCCTGTTGAAGGTGACCGACTTCGGCATCGCCAAGATCTTCGACGGGTCGGGGGCGAATGCCAGCGCAGTTGTCGGCACGCCGAAGTACATGGCCCCGGAGCAGATCAGTGGCGAGCGGCTCGGGCCATCGACGGACCTGTACTCGCTGGCCGCGGTGCTTTACGAGCTGCTGTCGGGCCAGCCGCTGTTCGGCCAGAACCTGTCGGTGCCGGTCCTCTACAACCAACACCTGAATGTCGTGCCGCCGCCGCCGGCCGGGGTGCCTTCGGAGATCGGCGCGGTTGTGGTCCGGGCCCTGGCGAAACAGGCGGAGCAGCGTCACCCCTCAGCCCGCGCCTTCGCGCTCGACCTGGCCGCCGCCGCACGGGAGAGCTTCGGCCAGAACTGGCTGGACAGCTCGGCTGCCACCGTGCAGCTCAGCGAGGAAGTGCGTAAGGCCGTCACCGGACCGCCGCCCGGCGGCCATCCAGGAGCGAGGTCGAGGACATCCTCGACCTCTGTGTCCGTTCCGGCGTCCGGCGGTGGTGCGGCGGTAGGGGACACTCCGCCGACCACGGTGTCACCGCCCGCCCACGTGCCGTCGGCCGTGTCCGCCTCTCCGTCGGACCCGGAGTCGGCGCCGGTGCCGGTGCCGGCGCCGACACCGACTCCGGGTGACGGCGGTCGAGGCGGCCGTCGGGCGTGGCTGGCCGTCGGGCTCGCGGTGGTGGTGGCACTGGCCACGCTAGGACTCGTGGTGCTTCAGCCTGACGACGAGCCGCCCGCCGTGCTGGGTGGATGCACCCAGGTGACCGTGTTCTCCGGGGGTGAGGGGACGCCCTACGACGGCTACGGCACCGTGCTCGCCGACCTGATCGAGGACGCCTACCCGGGTACCTCTGCCAACAACGTCCTCACCGCGGGCAGCGCTGCCAACCTGGAGAGCGTCCGGATCCCTGCGAACGCCCGGTGCCTGCTCGCGGTCTCGCAGCTCAACACCGCGGTCGACGCGTTCGGCGGCACCCCGGCGCAGTTCCCGACCCCGATCAAAAACCTCCGGATTGTCGGGCCGCTCGGGTTCGACCTCGTCCACCTGGTGGTACGGCGGGACGCCGGATTCACCCGGGCCTCCGACCTGTGCGGGAGGCAGGTGCTCAGCGGGCCGACGCGGTCGGGAACGTTCCAGATAGGCAGCGCGCTGTTCCGGGTACTCGGCTGTGCGGGCTCGGTGCGGCCCGAGGAGGCCACGCTGACCGACCAGCTGGCGCGGGTCCGGCGTGGCGCGGTCGACGCGGTGCTGTGGGCGGGCGGCTCCCCGACGGCCGAGATCCGGGAATCGCTGAAGGACGGTGAGTGGGCCACCCTGCTGCCCACAGGCGACAGCGTAGGGCCGATGATCAATGACTGGAACAGTCGGGTCGGCACCACGTTCGGCCCGAACTTCGTCTCCGGGGACGTTTACACCGCCGAAACGATCCTGCCCAGCGACTACCCGGGGGTCGGGCGGACGATGGCGGTCGCGGTGCCGAACGGCGTGGTCGCGAACCAGAGCGCCGATCCCGCCCTGGTGGCCTTCGTTGCCAGGGCGCTGTTCGATGACCGGAGCAGGTTCGAGGCCGCGCTCTGGGCCGACGGCAGCGGTGGCCGACACTTCCCGACCGCCGCCGAGTCGGTGGCTCGCAATCCCGTCTACTGCCTGGTGCCGCTGCACCCGAGCGCCCGGACTTACTACGCTGAGAATGGCTCGGCGCCCGGCTGCGCCGCTGGGACCTGACGGCCGACCGCGCTGGGCGGGCGCTCCCAGCCCCTCGACACCTGCGGTCGTCGGTCCGCACGAAGCGGGTTTCGTGGTGACGCGGGGCGGGAGCCATGCCAGGTCCGTCAGGTCGAGGATGGTGCCGGGCGGCGGAGCAGGCCGACGCCGACGGCCATCCACAGGAACGCGAACAGCCAGGGCGGCACGGCCTGGGTCGCGACATCCAACGCAAGGAACAGTGCGCCGAGCACGGCGACGACCAGGCCGGTGCGGCGGAGCCGTCCACTGGTACGCAGCGCGAGACCGACCATCGCCGTCAACCGCGAACGCGCCTTCCGCCGCCACGTCGAAGCCATCGCCACCCACCTGCGCGCCGGCGTGAGCGTCGACGACGGCGTCACCATCTATCTCGCGCTCGTCCTGCCCGAGATCTACCGCACCCTCGCCATCGAGCGTTGCTGGACCGCCGAGCGGTACGAACACTGGCTCGCCGACGCCCTGATTACGCAACTACTGGACGATCCACCCCGGTCGCACCAGGTGCTCCGCGGCGCGCCATCGTGATCAGTGGGGTGATACGCCATCCCAGGCCGCCCGAACAGACCGCGCAGTGCCTGGCCGGGGTGCGTTGGGTCCACCGACGCCGAGTGGGGTCGTCCACCCTGGACGGCCCCTCTTCCCGTGGAAACGCCAGCCACCTCCGCGATCTCGCCACTGTCACCGGCGCCCGTGCGGGCACAGCGTGGACGAACCGTTCTGCGGGGGTATCGCCGCAGCGGCCGTCTCTGCCGCCTGCCCGCCACGTCCACCATCTGCGCCAGATCGGGTGTACTGGACGGATCGGTCCTGCCCGCCGTGCCCCGCACGCCCACAACCAGCCGGACCAGGCCCCGGCGTCGTCCTGACCCCGTTCCTTCAGGGATGACCCGCGAAATCGTGCAGTTGACCTCTTCAAGTTCGCCAGGGACGCGGCGTGGACATTCGATGCCGAGTCGTACACAATAGGCACCGCCATATCGCGAAGATGTCCGAAAGGTGTTCTGGTTTCGCTCCGGGTTGACCGGCGTCCCCTTCACCGGGCCCCGGTGGCTCAGCACTGCGGCGACACGAGTACCGATACATGCTCCCTGGCCTGGAGGTCTGGAGCGGCTTCGACAAGCACGAACTGTCACTTTCGTACCGGGGGCTGGGTGGCACAGAGCAAGGTTTCTTGGTTATCTGGTGGGGGCGCGCGGCAAGCTCGCGGTCCAGGCCAAATGCGTGGCCCCGCGACCAGGCGATGACGCCGGCCAGGCCAACCGGTCGGGATTCGTACGGGGACGACCCCTGCGATGACCTCAGGCTGACCGGAGAGGAACGGCGAGAGCTTCTGGATGCTCTGGCCACTGTTTTCAATGACGAGGGCTCCGCCAGCCTCGTGTTGGGCGACCTTGGTTTTCCGGCCACGAGACGTCCCCGATGGGCGACTGCCATCCGGTACTGGACGGCCATCACGGAGGAGCTGGACAAGGGCATCATGCCCGAGCCCTACCGCCGGCTTCTTCGGGCAGCGCTCCACTCCTTTCCGGCGAATTCGGTGTTCTTGCGCCTGGATAGCAACCGCCGGGTCTCCCCGGAGCCCCCGGAGCCCCCGGAGCCCCCGGAGCCCCCGAAGCCCCCGAAGACCCCGAAGGAGGCACGGCCTGTCGGGCCGCAGCCGGCGGCGTCGGAGCTGCGTGGGCGTTTGAGGTCATACCGGGTCAAGGCGTCGCGCCTCGGTTTCGCCGAGGACCACACACTGCTGACTCTCTACGCCACAGCGGACGCCGCTGTCGCCTCCCGCCCCATCGACCTGCGCCGGGCGGCGGCGGCGGTGCACGCCTACGAGATGGCCGTGTATGCCCGTGATGAAGGAGCCTCTGGGACGGAGACGGACCGTTGAGCGAGCCCACGGATGTCCGGTGTGAGCGGGACTGGGAGGGCGAGCCGTGTGACGGTGTGATCAAGACGAGTGGGATCTGCTCCGAGTGTGGGCATCCGCCGCGCACGCCCGACAGGCGGCGCTCGGAGCGGTCGCCGCGGTCGCTGGCACAGGAGCGAGAGCCGCTTGGCCCCGACAGGACGTCCAGAGCGGAGCCGTCCACGCCGAGCACCACATCCGAGGGCTCCCGGAGCAGAGGGCTGTTCGAGCTCCCCGAGCTCCCTGCCGGTCTGTCCGCGAAGAGGTCCCCCGCCGTGCTGCCGGAGTCGGTGCTGCTCCGGAGGCGGCACCGGTGCGGCAACTGCACGACGGAGCTGGCTCGCGGGGCGGATGACCGTCTGCTCACCCCGGAAGGGCACTGCGACAACTGCGGCCACCGCTACTCGCTCACCATCAAGCTGCGGGAGGGAGACGTCGTCGGTGCCGACAGGTACGAGGTAATCGGCCCGGTGGCGCGGGGTGGCCAGGGGCTGATCTATGCCGCGCTCGATCTGAATTTCGAGATCGACCGTCCCGGCAGCGACCACTCCAGCGAAGAACGGTCCAACAAAGAACAGTCCGAGGCGGACAGGCCGATCCGCTCGTGGGTGGCGTTGAAAGGCCTGCTGGACACGGAGGACAAGGCCGCTGATGAGGCGCACCGGCAGGAGCTCCGGTTCCTGACCTCCGTCAGCCATCCGAACATTGTCAAGGTCAGGGACTTCGTCGAGCGTGACGGTGCCCATTACATCGTCATGGACTACGTCCAGGGCGTTTCACTCGGCGAGCTTGTCGGACCGGGCGAGGGATCGCCCCTTCCGCCCGCGGACGCCGTTCGTTACCTGCTGAGGCTCCTGTCCGCGCTCGGGTATCTGCACCGGCGCGGGCTTGTCTACTGCGACCTGAAGCCCGAGAACGTCATGGTGAGCCCCGAGGATCTCACGCTGATCGACCTGGGTGGTGTCCGGAGAGACGGCGAGGTGTCGCCGTTCTTCAGCACCGCGGGTTTCCGCGCTCCTGAGCTCGAAAAGAGCCGGGATGGTGGCGCCACGCGCCCGCGTCCGCCTTCCGTCGCCTCGGACCTGTACGCGGCGGCGCGCACGCTCGCCGTACTCGTACTGGGCCGTTTTCCGCAGATGACCTCGGAGTATCGACACTCCCTGCCCCCGGCCGCCACGTTTCCCGTCCTGGCCAGGTACGACTCGCTGCGCCGGGTCATGGTCAAGGGAACGGCCCGCGACCCTGAGGGCCGGTTCCGTGACGCCGAGGAGATGGCCGACGAGCTCGTGGGGGTGCTGCGGGAGATCGTCGCCCGTGACGAGGGGATACGGACCTCCGCCGTCAGCCGCTGGTTCGATGACATCACGCATCCCACGGGGGAGGACGCCGACGGCCGGCGGATTGTTCCGGCCTGGTCGGCGCTGCCCGCGGTCCAGGTGGACCGTGATGCCCCGAACCGCTCCCTCCTGATGGCCGTGCCTGTGCGGGAGGAGCCGGTTCAAGCCGTCCGGCAGCTCGAAGCACTGTCCGCGGCGTCACCTGCGGCGCTGGAGGTGCGGCTGCTGCTGGCCAGAGCCCGGATCGAAGCCCATGAGCCGACCCGAGCCCGGCGGGCGCCGGCAACGACCTCGGATCAGCCGAGCCAGGACCAGCCGGGCGCGCCGGACGAGCCAGACGAGCCAGACGGTCTGGCCACGGTCCGAGGTGAGCTGGAGGAACTGGCGAGGAGCCACCCCCGGGAGTGGCGGGTCCGCTGGTATCAGGGCCTCGCCGAGCTGTCGGCCGGCCGGCCGGACCGCGCCGTGCGCGCCTTCGACGACGTGTACAGCCAGGTACCGGGCGAACTCGTTCCCCGGCTGGCCCTGGCGATGGCCGCCGAGGTGGGCGGGGATGTCGACCGCGCCGCCGAACTGTTCGACGTCGTGTCCAGCGTCGACAGCCAGATCACCAGCGCCGCCTTCGGGCTGGGCCGGTGCCGTCTCGACCCGTACGACCGCATCTCGGCATACGAGCGGGTCCCGCGCTCGTCCCGTGCGTTCGTGCTGGCGCAGACCAGGATCATCGAACTGCTGGTGCGGGCGGACGCCGACGCGGCACCCGATCCCGGCACGCTTGACCGCGCCGCAGGGATTCTCAACAAGATCGAAGAAGACCTGCGGCCCGAGCAGCACTGCCGGCTTCGGCTCGCGATCCTGCGCGCCGCACTGCGGCTGGTCCGCTCCGGCACGCCCCCCGCCGACAGGACGGTGCTCGGTTGTGCCCTGACCGAACGGGACCTGGGGTTCAGGCGGGAGGAGACGCTGCGCGAACTGGCTACCTGGACACCGGCCCGCGACGCACAGATCCGCCTCATCGACGAGGCCAACCAGGCCCGGCCGTGGACCTGGCGGTGATCGGCCCGCGACCCGTCGCCGGCCTGCGTGGACCACACGCGATCGAGACGAGGGCAGGATGATCGAATTCACCGTTCGGGTCGACCGGACCCTGTACCTGCAGCGGAACGAGACCAAGATCGACGCGCTCCTGACGGTGACGACGAACTCCCGCGGCTCCGCCGGGCCTGGGCCCGGGACGTACGCCGAGGTGATAATCATCGACTGCTCGGGGTCCATGGCGTATCCGAACACGAAGATCGCCGCGGCCCGTCGGGCCGCCGCCGCCGCGGTGGACGCCCTTCAGGAGGGCGCCCACTTCGCGGTGATCGCGGGAACCGGGCACGCGCGGCCCGTCTACCCCAGGGATGGCATGGCCGTGGCCTCCAACGACACCCGAGGCAAGGCGAAAGAGGCGATATCCCGCCTCAGCGCCGACGGTGGCACCGCGATGGGTAGCTGGCTGCGACTCGCACGCACCCTGCTCGCGCGGCGACCGGAAGCCGTCCGGCACGCGATCATGCTTACCGACGGGAGGAACGAGAGCGAGACGGCGCAGCAGTTCGCGGACGCGGTCGAGGCGTGTGAAGGGCATTTCCAGTGCGACTGCCGTGGCATCGGTAAGGGCTGGGTTGCCGCCGACCTTCGTCTGGTCGCGACCAGGTTGCTCGGGACGGCGTCCCCCGTCGTCGATCCCGCCGGGCTCGTCGACGACTTTCGGGCCGTGGTGCGCCGTGCGATGAGCCGGGCCGTCAACGAGGTGTCACTGCGCGTCTGGACGCCGCGGGGCGCCACCGTCCAACTCCTCAAACAGACCGCTCCGACCATCGAGGACCTGACAGGCCGGGGGGTGCGGTCGGACGCTCTCGCCATCGACTATCCGACCGGGGCGTGGGGTCTGGAGACCCGCGACTATTACGTCGTCATCGACGGCCTGCGCCCCATCGTCGCGGACCAGCCCAGCCGTGCCGGCCGGGTCGGGATGGTGGTGGGGGGCACCGAGCTGGACTCGGCCGGGGTGAGGGTGCAGTGGACCGACGATCCCTACCTGTTCACCGAGATCAGTGAGCGGGTCGCCGAGAGCACCGGCCAGCTCGAACTGGCCCGGGCCATCCAGGAAGGCATCGCCGCGCTGCGCGCCGGTGACACCCCGAAGGCCGAGGCTGCCCTGGGGCCGGCCGTCCGCCTCGCCCACCAGAGCGGGAACCAGCGGAAGCTGCGCGAACTGGGCCGGCTGGTGGAGATCCAGGATCCGGTGGCGGGTGAGGTGCGTGTCCGGTCCGGCGTGACGGCCTACGACCTGGAGGTGAGCGAGCTTCAGTCCTGGCAGAGCCGAGATGTGGGCGCACCGGACGAGGAGATCGGCCCATGACGGGTCGAGTCGCCCTCGGCGGCGGCGATGTGACCGATGGCGACGCGTCATGACGGCGGGGCCCGACACCCGCACCTCGGTCTCGCGGCCATCCGTCTCGCGGCCGTCCGTTCCCCCGGGCTGGTTCCGCCGGTTCCGCTCCGAGGCCGGGACGACCCCGGGCCGGCTGCGGGGCCTGCTCGCGGCGATGATCCTGGCCACCCTGGCTGTCTGTGCCACGGGCGTCGAGGCCGTGGCGGAGCTTCGGAACACGACGGAGACGGCTGCCGAACGGACCTCTCCGACAGTGATCGACGCGGCCCTGGTCCGCGTCCTGCTCGCCGACGCTGACCGGGTCGCTGTGCGGAGCCTGCTCCCGCCGACAGCGGGCGGGAAGCGGACGACCAACGGGCCGGGCGGCCTCTACCAGGAGGACATCAAGTCGGTGGAGCAGGCGCTCGAACGAGCGCGCACCACGGGCCAGGTGGACCTTGACGCGATCCGAACGGTCAACGACCAGATGGTCGTCTACCTGGGCGACGTCGCCCAAGCCCAGGCCCACGCCCACGCCTACGCGGTGGCCTCGCCCGCGCCGGATCCCGCGAACTCGGTGGATCTCAGCGTCGTGTACCTGTCGTACGCGGCGGAACAGCTGCGATCGAAGGACGGCATCCTCGTCGCGGTCGAGAACTTCCGGCTGGCGAACCGGAGTCATCTGCCGAACCAGGGTTGGGGCCCCTGGCTGTTGCTGGTTCTGCACCTGACCGCGGGCGCGGTGCTGCTCGGCCTGGCGGTCGGTGCCCAGCTGTTCCTGCGCCGTCGCTTTCACCGCCGGGCGAGCCTTGAACTGGTGGGCGTCGCCGCGATTGTCGTGCTGATGTGCGGATGGACGACGGCCCAGAGCACCGCGACCAGCCGGGCACTCGACGAAGGCGTCCGGGAGACCGACCGGGTCACCTGTCTGTCACAGGCCAGGGCCCTGGCCGCCCTCGCGGACCGCGATCACAGGTACGGCGTTCACCTGCCGCTGGAGGTCAGCAATGCGCACCCCCCTCAGGGGGCCTGCGCCGCGGCCACCCCCGCCTACAAGGAACACCCCACCGATGCGCAGGCAGGCGGTTTCCTCAGCGAGCAGGACGGCGTCGAGACCCAGCGGAAACTCCGGACGCTCCTGTCAGCCCCGCCCGCGACGGCAAGTGTCGGTGACTCGATGTACCTGGACGTCGACAGATCGCTCCGCCAGCTCCAGGAGAGCCGGACGGCGCCCCTGGCGCGGGCCTGGGACGACGCGCTGCCCGTCCGCGGTCTCGAATGGATACTGATCATCTGTGCGGCGGCGGTCGTCGGGCTCACCCTGGCGGTGTTCGCTCCACGCCTCCGCGAGTACAGGAGGAGATCATGATGGCGGGCAGGTCGTTCCTCGCTGGACTGTGTGCCCTGATGATGATTCTCGGGACGACCAGCTGTGCGGATGGCTCCTCGTCACGCGCGATTGTTGTTCTCGGCACCTGGGTCGGCGAGGAACAGCAGTTGTTCGAGGGAATCCTGGAAAACTTTGAGAACGCCACCGGGATCCATGTCGAGTACACGGGAACCCGGGATTTCTCCGCGGTGTTGGCGAGTCGTATCCGCAGCGGCGACGCGCCCGATCTCGCGCTGCTCGCGAGCCCGGGCCAGTTGCAGGAGTATGCCCGGGACGGGCGGCTCGTCCCGCTCGACGAGAAGACCGACCGGATCGAGATGGACCGGATCCACGAGGAGTACTCGCCAGCCTGGCTGCGAAGCGGCCAGGCCAGCGATGCGAAGGGCAAAGAAAGACAGTTCGGGATCGCGGTCCGAGGTAAACGCAAGAACGTGATCTGGTACTCCCGCGAGGCATGGCGGAGGTCGGGGCGAGAGGAGCCGCGCACATGGGATGACCTGGTCAGGGTGACAGAGGACATCGCCGCCGACGGCCCCCTGGCCGCTGGCGGACAACCCTGGTGTGCCGGGCTCCGGGACAGTTCGTCCTCGGGCTGGCCGGGCACGGACTGGATCGAGGACATCCTTCTCCGCGACGCGGGTGCCGAGACCTACCAGAGCTGGTACGAGGGCACGTTGCCCTGGACGAGCAAGCCGGTGAGCGACGCCTGGCTGGCCTGGAAGCGGATCATCGAGATCGGGGCGCCCGAAACCGCGCGTGAAATGCTCCTCAACGGCATCCAGTATGGCGAGGGCGAGATGTTCGGGAACCCGCCGGAATGCTACCTCCGCCGCATCGGGTACCTGGCCACGAACGTCTACCGGAGCCATGCCGACGATCTCGGGTTCTTCGACCTCACCCCGGCGGGCGGCGGACCGCGGAACGTTGAGATCGCGGGCGACCTGCTCACGATGTTCCGGCAGTCCGACCATGCCCAGGAGCTGGTGAACTATCTGACGACGGTCGAGGCGCAGGACATCTGGGTGAAACCCGGCGGGGCGATTTCCCCCAACAGAAGGGTCACCGGCTATCCGGACGACTCCACCAGGAGCCTGGCCCGGTCCGTGAACGACGCGGACCTCGAGAACGTCGTCTTCGACGCGTCGGACGTCATGCCGGTGGCGATGCGCACCGCCTTCCATCAGGCGGTGATCGAGTTTGTCGCCGCGCCGGACCGGTTGCCCGACATCCTGGGCAACCTCGATGTGGTCCGGTGCGACGCCTATCCACACGACGCGAACCGCGCCGGATGCTCATGACGGACGGCGGGGTCGTAGCCCGTGGTCGTGGCCATCAGCCGCCGGACCTCGGCCTCCGGCGATTTCTCCGTCATGAAGGTACGCACCGTGCGGCGCAGTTCGTCCTGCTCGGGGGTGGACGCGAACGGAGACGCGAACGGGGACGTGGACAAGCCATCTCCTCCTTGGCCGGGCGCTAGGCCTGCTGCCGCCCGTCGAGTGGCGTGGACAGGCAGAACCTCAGGAGCCGCTCCTTCTCACCGGGAGTCACCCGGGTGCCCGCTCGCAGATGGCCGCCGACCCGCCCGAAGACGGCGTGGGTGACGAGTTCCGCGTCGAGTTCGGGGGTGGTGCTGCCGAGGCTGGCGAACGGCTCGTGGAGGAGCCTGGCCAGCGGGATCTTTGCCGCGTGGTCCCCGGTGGGGATGGACGAGTTGAGGGTGCTGCTGTTCCACAGCACGGCCGCGGTCGACGCGGCCTGCGACGCGTCGGTCTGGGCCAGCGTCCCCTCGACCCACACCCGGATCCTGCCTTCGGCGGACGGCTCGGCGGCCATCCGGCGGGCGATGGCCGCCGCGACGCGTTCGGCGCCGTCCTCGATGAGTGCCGCGACCAGGGCGTCCTTCGACGGGAAGTGCCGGTAGAACGCGTCGTTCGACAGACCGGCGGCGGCGACGATGTCGGCCACCCGTGCCTTCCCCGCCGTGCCGGTCGTCTCGATGATGTGCCGCGCCGCGTCGATCAGCGCGGACACCTCGGCCGTGTAGTCGGGGCGGCGACGCTCCGCGGCTGTCCGGGCTGCGATGCGGGTCGCCACCCGGCTCGGACGACCGATTGCGTTCGTCATATCAGAATCATATGGTGCTACCCAGAATGATGTAGAAAGTCTCGATCGAGATCCGCCATCTGGAATGATGTTGGAGTCGATGTGAAGATTGACGGAGGGCTGCCGCACTCGCTCGCGGACCGTGAGTCCGCGGCGCGCGGCGCGCGTCTCGCCGCGTCGGTGGGCTATGACCGGCTGTTCGCGGCGGAGGCGGCGCACGACCCGTTCCTGCCGGTCGCGCTGGCCGCCGGTGCGGCGGATGTCGACCTCGGCACCAACGTGGCCGTCGCCTTCGCCCGCAACCCGATGACGACGGCGATGGTCGCGAACGACCTGCAGGTCCTGACCGGTGGGCGGTTCATCCTCGGCCTGGGGTCACAGGTGAAGGCGCACATCACCCGCCGGTTCTCGATGCCCTGGTCGCACCCCGCGGCACGGATGCGGGAGTTCGTGCTCGCGCTGCGGGCGATCTGGGAGAGCTGGCAGCCCGGTGGCCGCCTGCGGTTCGAGGGCACCTTCTACCGGCACACGCTGTCGAACCCGCTGTTCCAGCCCGGCCCGAACCCGTTCGGGCCGCCGCGGGTGTTCCTGGCGGCGGTCGGTCCGCGGATGACCGAGGTCGCCGGCGAGGTCGCCGACGGGCTGATGTGCCACGCGTTCACCAGCCCCGCCTACCTGGCGGAGGTGACACTGCCGGCGCTGCGTCGGGGCCTCGCGCGGGCTGGTCGCGCCGACGGCGCGGTGGAGGTGTGCCTGCCGGTGCTGCTCGCGACCGGCCCGTCGGGCGCCGATCTGGAGCCCGAGATCGACCGGGTCCGCCGCCAGGTCGCCTTCTACGCCTCGACGCCTGCCTACCGTGCCGTTCTCGACCACCACGGCTGGGGCGACCTGCACGGCGAGGCTCATCGCCTGTCCGTGGAGCAGCGCTGGGAGGAGATGGCCGGCCTCGTCGACGACGACATCCTGCACACGCTCGCGGTCGTGGCCGACGCCGGCAGCCTGGCGGACGTCGTCCGGGAGCGGTTCGGCCGGCTCGTGACCGGCCTGCGCCTCAACGTGCCCTACGCGGACGCCCCCGAGGTCTGGGCGCCGGTGATCGAGAAGCTCGGACAGCCCGTCGAGGAGCCTGTGGGATGAGCCTGACCTGCTTCGACGTCCGCTACGAGGACGGGGTCGCGCATCTGCGGCTGAACCGGCCGGAGCGGAAGAACTCGCTGATCCCGTCGTTCTGGGCGGAGCTGCGCACGCTGGTCGAGGAGATCGACCGTGAGGCCCGTGCCCGGGTGATCGTGATCTCCTCCACCGGCCGGCACTTCTGCGCCGGTCTCGACCTCGGCGTGTTCGACGGCGGGATGTTCCGCGCGAGCGGCGGCGGTGACGAGCCGGGCCGCAAGCGGGCTGTGCTGTACCAGGGCATCCGGTTGCTGCAGGAGACGTTCACCGCGCTGGAGCGGGCCCGGGTCCCGGTGATCGCCGCGATCCAGGGCGGCTGCGTCGGCGCCGGCCTCGGCATGGTCTCGGCGTGCGACCTGCGCTACGCCACCAGGGACGCGTTCTTCCTGGTCCAGGAGACCAACATCGGCATCACCGCCGAGGTGGGCCAGCTGCAGCGGCTGCCGAAGGTCATGCCCGAGGGCGTCGCGCGCGAGATGGCCTACCGGGGAATGCGCCTGCCGGCCGCCCGCGCCGAGTCCGTCGGGTTCGTCAACGCGGTGTTCGACGACCACGAAGCCCTGCTGACCGGGGTGTCGGAGATCGCCCGGGAGATCGCCGCGAAAAGCCCGCTCGCGGTCTGGGGCTCGAAGCACTCCCTGAACCACGCCCGCGACCACGCGGTCGACGACGGGCTCGACCTCGTCGCGTTGTGGCAGGCCGGCATGTACCACCCGGACGACTGCCTGGAGAGCCTGAGCGCTCAGCGGGAACAACGCGCCCCGGCCTTCGAGGATCTCCGGCCGGCGCCCTGATCCCGCACGGCCGAGTACACGGCCGAGTACTGAGTCGAAAATGACTCAGGGTGAGGCTGTCAGGGTGACCTGGTGGCCGAGCTGTTGGAGCTGGTGGACGAGCTGAGTCGAAAATGACTCAGGGTGAGGCTGTCAGGGTGACCTGGTGGCCGAGCTGTTGGAGCTGGTGGACGAGCTTGCGGGTTTGACGTTCGGGGTCCTGGCGGCGTTGGTAGTAGTCGGGGCCGAGGTCGCGGTAGGTGGTCTGGTCGTGGAGCAGGTGCCAGGCGATCACGAGCATGGTGTGGGAGACCGCGACGAGGGCGCGTTTGCTGCCGCGGCGGGTGGCGATCCGCCGGTAGTGGGCGGACAGGTAGGTGGTCTTCGACCGGGACGCGGAGGAGGCGGCCTCGCCGAGGGCTCCGCGCAGCCAGGTGTCACCGCGGCGGGTGCGGCCGGAGTAGTGCTTGCCGG